>JAGWZB010000036.1 GCA_018969045.1 Planctomycetota bacterium
CCTGAATCATCAGATGCACTAATTTCACGACCGGTGCCGAATCATCCCCTTCGCCGTCACCGTCGTTTAAGTTGTCTTCTTCGGTGGTGGTAAAGTCGATTTGGGTATCGGTGAATTCTTGGAGCATCGAGTCGGCGGATTCTTCGCCGACTTGACCGTAGTATCGGTTGATGGCTTCTTGGATATGTTCCAGAGGGGCCAGAGCGGTTTCGACTTTGCGGTTGAGGATGAACCGGAGTTTTTCGATGGTTTCGATATCGAAGGGGTCTGCGACGAGGACTTTGATGGTGTCATCTTCGTCGGCTACGGGGATGATTTTGTTTTCCCGGGCGACCGATTCGGGGACCAGTTCGATGACTTGGTCTGGGATTCGGATTGACTGAAGATCGACGTACTCGAAGTGGTGGAATTCCGCGAGAGCTTGGGTGACTTCTTCGCCTGTGGCATAGCCCAGGCTCACGAGCATCGTGCCGATCTGTTTATCCTCTTTTCTTGCGAGGGACTTTGCTTCGTTGAGTTGGTCTAGGGAGATGGTTCCGCGAGACAGAAGTAGATCGGTGTAATCCCGGGCAGGACCAGGCATAGACGGGTCTCCGTCGAGAGGAGAAAAGGCGATGAAGGGAAAACATAAGTTTGGCCGATTCAGCGGTGGCTTAGCGGCCTGAGTATCGTCGACCTAAATAACATCGCGCAATTGGAATGGTTGACGTTGTTGGGTCTGATTGTGCAAGTATACTCGACGCGAAGTTCTAACAACAAACACGAAACGGGCGGTGCTGCGGCGTTTTCCATGAAAAATCCGGTGGAGTTGCAAGGCCCAGCCCGGGCCGGCCCCCAGGGCCCTAGTTTTATGGCCATCGCTTTGGCCTTGTTGGTGTTGTACATCGTCTGGGGTTCGACGTATTTGGCGATTCGGGTGGGGGTGCAGACCTTTCCTCCGTTTTTGATGGGATCGGTTCGCTTTGCGGTCGCCGGGGTATTGTTGTTGGTATTTTTGCAGTGGTACCGGGGCGTTCGATTGACGTTCAGGCAGTGCTTGGACAACTCGATTGGCGGTTTCTTTATGTTGCTTGGCGGCAACGGGCTGGTTTCGTGGGCTTGCCAGGAGATTCCATCGGGGATTGCCACGTTGGTTGTTGCGTTAAACCCTTTGTTCTTTGTGGCTGCTGAGTGGCTGTGGGGGGCTTGGACGCAGCATCGCCAGAGTCTTTCTTCGGACGACTCTCTGGAGGTGGCTGAGCCGTCGAGTTTGGGTTCGGTGGTTCTTGCAACACTCCCGAGTGTTTGGACGCAGGTAGGATTGCTGGTTGGCTTTTTGGGTTTATGTATTTTGGTGGGGCCATCGATCTTGAGTTCGGGGGCTGGTCAGTTGTCGTTGTCTCGGATCGGGGGCCTTGTGTGGGCATGTTTGAACTGGACGATCGGTTCGATGTATATTCGGCACGTGCCTCATGCTGCCGACCCGATGGCAGGGGCGTCGGTTCAGATGCTTGCTGGTGGCTTTTTCATGTTTTTGGCCAGTTACTTGCTGGGGGAGTTGAACGGATTTCATTGGGGGCAGATCGCCCCGGAGGCATGGTGGTCGTGGCTTTACCTAGTTCTGGCCGGCTCACTCATTGGCTATACCTCGTTTGTATGGCTGATCAAGCATGCCACACCGACGCTTGTAAGCACGTATGGGTACATCAATCCGATGATTGCTGTTTTTCTGGGTTGGTGGGTTTTAGGGGAGCAAGTAGGACCCAGGGTGCTCATTGCAAGCGCGACGATTATTGCGGGGGTTGCGATGATTTCGTGGTCCAAACGGTAGACCCTGGCAGATTTTGGCCAAACCGTTTATCATCTGGCGGGTTTGATTCGGCACTGAGGATTCTTGGCAAGGGACGATAGCAGGTGAGTGACCAGGACAAGCGAGGGTTCTTGGCGTTGGAGGACGGCACGGTGCTCGAAGGCATATCGATCGGTGCCGATGGGGAGCGTGACGGCGAAGTCTGCTTTAATACTTCGATCACCGGCTATCAGGAGATTTTGACCGATCCGAGCTATCGGGGTCAGATCGTCACGATGACTTATCCGATGATCGGCAATGTTGGGATCAACATGCAGGACTGCGAATCTGAGCGTCCACATGCGGCTGGTTTTATCGTTCGCGAGAGCAGTCGACTTCGCAGCAACTACCGCGCCGAAAGTTCGCTCAGCGAGTATCTAATAAACCACGGCGTCGTCGCGATCGCGGGGATCGACACCCGAGCACTGGTCCGTCGCATTCGCGATCGGGGTGCCCAGCGAGGGGTCCTTTCCACAATCGATTTGAACCATGATTCGCTAGTGGAGAAAGCTCGCAAGAGTCCAGGTTTGGTCGGACGCGATTTGGTCCGCGAAGTCGTCCCCGAATCGGCCCGTAACTGGTCGGAGCCTCTGCACCAACTGGCCGGTGCGACAAGCATCGAATCGTCAAATTCCAATGCTCGCAGTTTCCATGTCGTGTGCTTGGATTTTGGAATGAAGTGGAACATCGCGCGGCACTTGGCCAACCGAGGCAATCGCGTGACGATACTTCCAGGGACCGCAACAGCCAACGACATTTTGGCTTTGAATCCCGATGGAGTCTTCTTGAGCAACGGACCAGGCGATCCTGAGCCATTGACTTACGCCCAGCAAACGATTCGAAGTGTGCTTGGCAAGAAACCTGTTTTTGGAATCTGCCTTGGGCATCAACTCCTTTCCCTTGCAAGTGGTGCCAAAACGTTCAAGCTCAAGTTTGGTCATCGGGGTGCGAACCAACCGGTGCTGCAGTGTGGAACCGGGCGAGTCGAGATCACTTCGCAGAACCATGGATTTGCGGTCGAAGAGTCCAGTTTACCGGATTGCTTAGAGATCACTCATAGGAACTTGAACGACAATACGATCGCGGGTGTCAGGCACAAGCAGCTGCCCGCTTTTAGTGTGCAATATCACCCTGAGGCTTCTGCTGGGCCTCACGATAGCGCGTACTTGTTCGATGAGTTTCAAAGCCTGATGCATCAGCACTGTGGTCGTTGAGTCATGCTTGCCAAACGCGTTATTCCATGTTTGGATGTTCATGCTGGAAGGGTGGTCAAGGGAACCAACTTTGTCCAGCTTCGCGATGCTGGGGATCCGGTGCAGATCGCCGCTCGTTATGAGCTTGAGGGTGCTGACGAGTTGGTCTTTCTTGACATCACGGCCAGTCACGAGGAGCGTTCGATCATGATCGATGTGGTGCGTCGCACGGCCGATCAGGTGTTTATGCCGCTGACTGTCGGGGGTGGGATACGAACCATTGAGGATATACGCGACTTGTTGCAAGCGGGTTGCGATAAAGTTTCGCTCAATTCCATCGCCTGCAAGAATCCGGATTTCATACGGCAAGCTTCCGAGCGTTTTGGAGCTCAGTGCATCGTTGTGAACATGGATCCACGAAGAGTGATCAAAGACGGGAAAGAGTTTTGGGAAGTCCACATCCATGGAGGTCGCACACCCACGGGGATCGAAGTCGTCGAGTGGGCCCAGAGAGTCCAGGAGCTCGGTGCCGGGGAGATCGTGGTCACTAGCATGGACCGCGACGGGACCAAAGACGGCTACGATCTACCGATCACCAAAGCGGTATCGCAGGCCGTTTCGATCCCGGTGGTCGCAAGTGGAGGGGCGGGAAATCCGCAGCATTTGGCCGACGCAATTTTGCTGGCCAAAGCCGATGCAGTTCTTGCGGCGAGCATCTTTCACTTCGGTCAGTTCACGATTGCTGAAACGAAAAAACTCATGGCCCAGCAGGGAATCCCCGTTCGGCTTGGATAACTCAGGCCTTGGGCTGGCTGTTTTTATCCCTGTTTGTCGCGGGGAAATCGGATCAGCCAAGGGAAATCCAGATGACAACCTGGGCTTTATAAGTCAAACTATGGGGACTTATCCAAAATCCGATCCGTCATTTGACACCTCTTTGATTCTGCGCTATGTCCCATTCTTCTGAGCCACCTCGTGCCACGCACAGTCATGTTTCCTCTCCTGACGAATTGGCAGCATCCCTGCTGGGTACTAAGCAGGAGCTTGAAGTCGACAAGATGTTCAAGGCTTGTGTGAAGCTCGAGGGGAGCGACTTGCACTTGAAAGTCGGTACACCGCCGATTGTTCGGGTCAAGGGGGATCTAAAGCCGCTGAATCGCCCACCGATCGAAGTCGACGAGATGGTGCGATTGCTCATTCCCATGCTTAACGAACGCAATCGCCGCATCTTTGAGGAAGAAGGGGGAGCGGACTTTTCGTACACGGTCAATGTCGACGGAGAGAACTGGCGATTTCGGGTCAACATGCTCAAGCAGCTTGGACGCCCTGGCTTGGTGGCTCGGCGGATCAACAACTTCATCCCGAACTTTGAGGGATTGTTTCTACCACCGGTCCTCGAGGAGCTTTGCAAGTACGACCAAGGGATGGTTTTGTTAGCTGGGGTTACCGGTTCGGGCAAAAGTACCACGATCGCTTCGATGCTCAATTGGGTCAACCGCAACTATCGCAAGCACATTTTGACGCTTGAGGACCCGATCGAGTTTGTCTACACCGAGGACAAGTGCTTGATCAACCAGCGCGAAGTTGGAGCCGATGTGAAGGACTTTAGCATCGCGATGAAGCATGCGGTTCGAGAAGACCCAGACATTATTCTCGTGGGTGAAATGCGGGACGAAGAGACCTTTATGACCGCGATCCACGCCGCGGAAACCGGTCACTTGGTCTTCGGTACCATCCACGCTTCCTCAGCACCATCGACAATCGGTCGTATCTTGGACTTGTTCCCGGAAGAGTTGCACAAGGCGATTCGCAACGCGATCGCTTTTAACATGAAGGGGATCGTCGCTCAAAAGCTCTTGCGATCGATTCGTCCGGGGGTCTCGCGTGTTCCAACGTGCGAAATCATGACTTTCACCCCCATGATCCGAAAACTGCTGCTCGAGGAGAAAGATCAAAAGCTTGCCGACGCGATTCGAATCGGTGCTGCCGAAGGGATGCAGGACTTCACCATGAGTCTCAAGCAGCTGATCGATGATGGTTTGATCGATCGGCCTACGGCGTTCGAAGTTGCCCCCAACCCCGAGGCGCTCAAGATGGCGCTCAAGGGGATCAACGTCAGCTCCCCGGGTATCATCTAATTGGTACCGATCGAATCTCTATTTCCCCATGCCTGCTCGTCCCGTTCCAATTGCTAACCATAGTCCTTTGATAGGTCCTTCATGATTTTCGGAAGAAAGAAAAAAAACGCAGACAAAAAAGATTCCGCTGGGGAGGTCGAAGTCCCCAATCTGGAAATCAAAGCTTCGGGAATCGGCAAGGAGGAAGCCGTCGGGTTGCTGATCGCCGCGAGGCAATTGCCTGGATATCCTTTAGCTATCACGCTAGTTGCCAATGCCATCAACTCTCGCGCCGATCGAATCTTGATCGATTTTTCGGCGCAGGGGGCTGTTGCACGTTACCGTGTCGATGGCATTTGGGAGTCGTTGCCGGCCATGGATCGACCCACTGCCGATGCGTTGTTGGTGGTCTGGAAAAAGGTCTTAGGGCTCAATCCAGCCGAACGCAAAGCGCGTCAGGATGGTAAGTTTGCGACGAACTTCAGAGACATCGATTGGGTGATCTCGTTCATGAGCACCGGAGTTCCTTCGGGCGAACGTGTCCTATTTACGATTGAACGCAAGAAGCCTGTGCTCAAGACCTTGGCCGATTTAGGCATGCGCGATGCAGTCCAGGAGAGCTACAAAGGGATGCTCAACGGGAACAAGGGATTGGTCATCATCAGCGCTCCGGCCACCCATGGACTGCCTACCACTTGGCGAATCTCTCTTGAAAACGCCGACAAGTTCGTCAGGGATTGGGTTTTGATCGAGAACAAGAAGAATCAAGAGCCAGAGATCATCAACGTCACAGAATATTTCTATGAGGATGGAGGCGATACACCTGAGCAACTGTTCGATAAGGTGCGACTTAAACAACCCGACGTTTACGTGTTACCCAGCTTAATCAATCCCCAGGTGGTCGAAGCCGTATTAGGTCAGATCCACAAAGAGCAAAAGCACATGGTCACGCGCACCGTCGCTGTCGATGCTGTCGATGCGCTGCTGCAGGTACTTAAGGGGAATCCTAAACATGCCAAAGCTCTTTTGGGGATTGCCCAAGGCGTTCTGAATCAGCGTTTGATTCGGCGACTATGCGAGTCCTGCAAACAAGCCTATCAGCCCAGCCCGCAACTGCTTCAAAAACTCAACCTGCCGGCCGGACGGGTTCCAAAACTCTACAAGCCGACGATCCCCCCTCCACCCGATCAGCGAGTTGATGCCAAGGGCAATCCGATCGAAATCGAGATTTGCAAAAAGTGCAATGGCCGAGGTTACTTTGGTCGCATGGCCCTCTTTGAGCTCCTGGTCGTGGACGATAAGGTCCGCAAGGCGGTCGCTCAGTTCATTGAAAAGCCCGATGAGTTGCGAAAGTTTTTAAAAGCCTCAGGGCATTCTGGATTCTTTGAAGAAGGGATCCTGGCCTGTGCGCTAGGTCAGACCAGTCTCGAAGAAGTCCAACGGGTCATGCAGGGCAAGTAATATTTTAAGGCTTAAGGCTTAAGGCTTAAGGCTTAAGGCGTAAGGCTTAAGGCGTAAGGCGTAAGGCGTAAGGCGTAAGGCGTAAGGCGTAAGGCGTAAGGCGTAAGGCAAGTGGGTTGAAGGGAAGAAGATATGGTTCTTAGAATTGGGTTGGCAGGTTGGATGCTTTTGCTGGTCAGCTTCTGTAACGCGGAGGCAGTGGCTCAGCAGACCGGGACCAAGCGAGCGATTTTCGCTGCTGATTACCAGAAGAAAATTGCTTCGCTGATGGATTCCGATGGCAATCCACGATGGTCGATCTCCATCGGTGACATTCATGATGCCCAGCCGCTGGCCGATGGTGGTTGGCTGATTCAAACCTCTTTTGGGAACGTTGTCGAGTTGGATGCCCAAGGCAAAGAGGTATGGAAGTTTGATGCGGGAAAGACCGACGCTGGGGGACCGATCGAGATCCATGCATTTCGCCGTTTACCCAATGGTCTGACCATGATCGCCCAGAGTGGTGCGGCCAGGATTATCGAAGTCGACAAATCGGGCAAGATCGTCCACAGCATTCCTTTGACGGTTCCTAAGCCCGATCCGCATCGGGACACACGGTTGGTTCGTCCGACCCCAAATGGCAACTACCTCGTAGCTCACGAGGCGCTTGGACTGGCTCGCGAGTACGATCGGACTGGCAAGATCGTCTGGGAGTACAACGTGGGATCCAAGCTATACGCTGCGGTCCGGCTTGCCAACGGCAATACCCTCATCGGTACAGGGGATGGGCATCGAGTCATTGAAGTCAATTCCAACAAGGAGATCGTTTGGGAGCTCAAGCAAGGAGATCTTTCGGGCGTGACGTTGGCATGGATCACCATGGTTGAGCGACTCGATAACGGGAATACATGGGTGGTCAACTGCCATGCGGGTCCAGAGAACCCGCAAGTCATCGAAGTAACGCCCGAGAAGAAAGTAGTCTGGAGCTTCAAGGACTTTCAGAGGTTTGGCAACGCGCTGCCGGTTGCGGTGCCTTTGGCACCCTAGTCGTGCTGACTTGCACATCGTTCCGAAACAACGCTCTGTCCTGTAATTAGAATGCATTGGCATGAATCCAAACACAACCAACATCCTGACCCGGCTTCAAAAGAACATGGAGTCGGTTGTGCTTGGCAAGCAGGAAGTGATTCGCAAGACTCTCATCGCACTACTTTCGGGTGAGCATATCCTCTTGGAGGATGTCCCTGGGGTAGGAAAAACTCTGGTGGCCAAGGCATTGGCTAAGAGTGTTGATGGACGATTCACTCGGGTTCAGTTCACTCCGGATTTGCTCCCTAGCGACATCGTTGGCAGTAGCATTTACCACAACGGCGAGTTCAAATTTTCGCAAGGCCCTATCTTTGCCAACATCGTCTTGGGAGATGAGATCAACCGGGCACCTCCCCGTACCCAAAGCGCCTTGCTTGAAGCGATGAGCGAGCGGCAAGCGAGTATTGACGGGACCACCTATCCGATGCCTGATCCTTTCATGGTGATCGCAACGCAGAACCCTTTTGAATTCGAGGGGACTTATGTTTTGCCTGAGAGCCAATTGGATCGATTCCTCATGCGGATTGATTTAGGGTATCCTGCCAGAGAGGCCGAACGGAATGTACTTCGTTCCCATCGCGAGGGTGAACCGGTGGACTCACTCGATAGCGCCGTGAGCTTGGCAGAGATCAAGTCGATGCAGGCGCAGGTCCGCGAGGTGCGTTTCGAGGACTCACTGGTGGATTACTTACAAGACATTGTCGATCGGACTAGGCAGAGCAACGATTTGCAGGTGGGGGTCAGCACCCGAGGGGCGCTTGCGTTTTATCGAGCTGCACAGGCCAAGGCCCTTCTGGGAGGACGAGACTACGTGGTTCCAGATGACATCAAAGAATTGGCGATCTGCGTGTTATCCCATCGCGTGATGCCTCGGGGTTTTGCGGCTGGCAGTGAACGACTCGCCGTCGAGTCGATGATCCAAAGGTGCTTAGAGTCGGTAGTGGTTCCGGTATAAAAGGTCCATCGCCATGCGATCTGTGATGCTGCAGCCTATTGCCAAGATTCGGGAGCTGAGCAATCGGCTGTTGGGAACGTATCGGGTTGTTAGGCATTCGAGCAATCCTGTTTACACCAGGCTCACACGCGAGGGCTGGCAGTTTTGTTTCATGATCGCCTTTGTTCTTTTAGGCGCTGCGCTTCGCAATGCGAATCTGATGGTGATTCTGGCAGGAACGCTTATCGGAATGGTTTGGGTGCAATGGCGAGTATGCACCAGGACATTATCGAATCTATCGGTATCGCGTCGATTGCCTCGGACCCTCCAAGCGCGACGTCCGTTTGAGATTGAACTGAGTCTTAAGAATCCCAAGTCTTGGCTTGGAGCGTGGTTGGTACTGGTGCAAGATCGATTGGTGTACGCACCGACTGAAAAATCGATTCACAGCGCATCGCAGTCGATCCGACTGCTCTTTCTATCGATACCACCAAAGACATCGAGCTCGCAGCGTTATCAATGCACTGCGGATCGAAGAGGCCGTTATCAGTGGCTTGGTCTTGAGCTGACCACTCGTTTTCCACTTGGGCTCATGAAGGCCTTTTTGCCTGATAAGACAACGATGTTTTTGATCGTTCACCCAGCATTGGGTAAGCTATCTCCGAACTGGAATGAGCTCTTTCGCAAAAGGGATTCTGGAAATCGGCAACGGCAAGTGCGAGCCATGAGTGACGAAGGAGACTTCTTTGGCCTGAGAGCTTATCGCCCTGGGGACTCCAAACGTTGGATACACTGGCGTTCGTCGGCTCGTCGCGACGAGTTGGTCGTCAAGCAATTCCAAAAACCCGAGAATCAAGAGTTGGTGATCTTTTTGGATTTAAACGGTCCTAGTTCCAACGACGATGTAGCAAAGAAGGAATATGCAGCGATCGAAGATGCGGCGGTTGAGCTGGTTGCGACCTTGGTCCACCAGATCACTTCGAGCAACATCGGGTCCGTTACGGTCGCCATCAGCGACAATACCCCAACGGTCGCTTCGCGGGTTTCGGCAAAATCGCAAGCTTATTTTCTTCAAGAAAGACTGGCCACGGCCCAGGGTAGCTCTAGCTCCTTTCTGGGGCAGACACTTGAGCTGTTGGAACGCGAGCATCGCACCGTCGATCACCTTTTGGTTGTCAGCACTCGAGGGATGCCTGAGCATTTTGTCGATGCCAAGAAAGCGTCGGCAGCAACCTTGGGAACAACGCATGCCTTTTGGAGATCGATTCGATGGCTCGATGTCCGCTCGAGCGAAATGGTCCGCTACTTTACCCCTGCCCCTTGATTGGGATTGCCACTTGGGCGTGTCGCTTGGATTTGATCGATGCGTTTTTGGTACTGCTGGGCTAAATCAGCTTGACCGATGTTTTGGTAAGCCTGTGCGATTTTCTCAAGCGTGGGAATCGGGTTTTGTGAACTGCGCAGCGAGATTTCATACTGAGCGATCGCTTCGGTCCATCGTTGTTGTTTGGTCAGGATCAGTCCTAGGGTATCTCGATACGAAGCGGAATTAGGAAGGAGCTCGACGGCCCTTTGAGCGTAACGATAAGCTTGCTGAGCATCGGCCGATGTGGCTTCGGGACGACTGACCATAAGCCACGCGAGATTGTTTAAGGCCGGATGGAAGTCTGGATATTTCTCCGTGATTTCCTGGAGCAGTTCGATCGCTGGGTCGACCTGCCCGGGGCTTATGGATGCCGAGTTGATGCCAGAGGCTCCGAGCAAGAGATTCGATCGTGCGAACATGAGTTCCGGGATGTGTTTCGAATCCGAAAGCAGTTGATCGATCTTCTGGTTTAACACCTCTTGGATCGCTTGCGATTTTGGGTCGGCGCATAGCTGCGAAAGAGCTTCAAAGATCAATTGGCTATCGGGATTCCACTCGATGGCTTGCTCAATGTTGCTCCATTGCTGATCGACCGGACCCTGCAGGTTCCTTTGCTTCTGGAACTTCATCAAATACACATCGCATATACCTTGGGGAAAACGTGGGTCCTTCGTCAATTTCCAACCTGTCTTCATGCTTTCGATGGCAAGGTCGAATTCGCCCAGGCGACCCATGGCCGTCGCGTATCGGATGCGCGGCTCAGCGTCGGCAGGATTCTGGCTAACTTGCTTCTCGTAAACTTGTGCCGCACGGCTCAGAGCGTTTCTAGCGGCGCTCAAGTCGCCGCGAGCCAAAAGAACTTCCGAGAGCGCAAACCAATACTCGGGCGCTGTTTGAGCAAGTTTGGAAAGCTCGTTGTAAGCTAGTTCCGATTGGCCTGTGGCCAAGTAGTATTCGCTGCGCACGCGTTGCAGGGGTTGATCATCTAGGCTGATCGATTGCTGCAGATGCCAACCCAGAGCCCTGAGGGCTTGATTGTCGATAGGTCGGCGGCTTAGGATCGATGCACTGGCAAGGGCTCTGGCGCGATGGGCAGGCGCGTAGCCCTGAGCATCCTCGGGCGCCAGTTGCTCGACGATGCCATCGGACTCAGCCGCCACGTTGGCGGAATTCAGGTCGGCCAAGCGGCGTGCTAATTCAAAACGATCTTCTGCGTCAAACGGGGACTTGTCGGCCAAAATACGCTGACCTATCCGGACCAGTTGTCCCTCAGAGAGTTGGCCTTCTTCGAGCCTTTTGCGATACCTTTTCTGGAGGCTTGATGAAGTCATACTCGCGGCAAACCCCGAGCCTAAAACGACCAGCATCAAGGCCCAAGCTGGAGCCGATCGCATCAGCAATCGCCGGCGCGCAAGAAGCGACTCCGGGGTGGTTGCCTCCGGATCTTTGCTGAACCAGTGGGCGTAGAAATAAACCAACGGCTCGACCGATTGGCGAGCCAATCTGGAGAGAAAAGAAACGATCCAATCGAGGATTGCCACGGCAGGGTGCAGATGAAAAATTGGGGTTAGTCAGGGTTCGAATGAACCTTAAAGATTCTAGTTGCAACCAGTCCCTATCGCGTGACTTAAGTGGTTAATTGCCATGGTTCTTAATAATTTTTCGGTGGCTTTTTGAACCCGAGACATAGTGAACCACCAGGACGCTGAGGCACTTGGGAAGCAACGTTGGATTTGCGGGGTGTTTTCCAGCTAGCATAATTGAATTCATTTGCTAAATTTTTTCGTCGATTGCTTCCATTTCACACTGACCCTTTGGGATTCGAATGATGGCCAGAGATATTTTGTTTTTGCTCAAAGAGGATTTTCCCGACGGGCCTGGTGCTCCGTACTACTGCCCGGATTGCGCTCAGATCACTGGCGTATTGTCATACTTTCCAAAACTGCGCCATCAGCTTGACATTCGATACGTAGATTTTGCCAAGCCTCGCAAAGAGATCGTCGCTATGCTTTCGGAGCAGCACCAAGGTTGCCCGGTGTTGGTCTTGGACCAACCCCCTGCGATGGATGCATTGGCCTATTTGACCGGTCAGATCAATGGCAAGAGTTTTATTTCGGGGGCCAAGGCGATCGGAAATTATTGGGCCTACAAGTATGGCGTATCGCGGCCTCACTGATTCTGGAGTCGCGACCACCGTTATTCACCAAAGCAAGCGATGTTTCCTTTATCGGTCAGGGCGATCATTTTACCTTGGCCGATCGCCACCGACGCGAGCACTTGTCCTGTGAGTTGGTAGCTCCAGACTTCTGCGCCATCAGCGATGTTCAGAGCTACTAGTTTTCCATCGAGTCCTCCGACCCATACTCTGTCATCGCAGATAACAGGAGAAGCGTCGCATCGTTTTCGAACGATTGCCTCCCAAACCATCTTGCCATCCTCCAAATCGATCGCCAGAACGCGTCGATTGCGGGTCGTGATTACGGCAAGTTTCTTTTCTGAAGCGTTGTTGTTGGAATAAATCGCAGGACTGGAACGGACTTCCTGAGCTCGCTCGGCGTCGGCGAACCCCCACTTTTTCTGGCTGTTGGCGAGGTCATAAGCCAGCACTTGGCCGGCTTGGGTGGGAACGATAGCGACCGAAGCGTACATCGCTGGAGTCGAACCGCTAGGGCCATCCAAGGGCAATCCATCCCCTTGAGCAGTTCCTTGCTTTAAGTCGATTTTATGCAGTCTACCGTCGCAACCTCCCAGCAGCGCCGTCTGTTGCCAAATCGTAGGTGCCGAGCGGAGTTGGTCGCCGGTGGAGTACTCCCAAGCCTTGGTCCCATCGCTGAGTTTGAAGGCAAAGAGCACACCACCTTCGCTGCTGATGAGGACCAAGTCATCGTAAAAATTGGCACCGCTGGCCATGGCTTGCATGACATCGGCTTCCCAAAGGACTTGGCCGTCTTTGGCTCCAAGGCAATAGACGTGACCGTCGTAATCGCCAAGGATGAGTTTTCCATCTCGGAGTGCTAGGGAAGCGACAAAACCGTTTTTAAAGGATTTTTTCCAAATCTCGGACCCGTCGGTTAGGTTCAGGCAGTAGACATTGCCTTCCACGTCGGCCGCGAAGCATTTGCCGTCGCTGAGCACGGGGGTTCCTTCAAAGCCTGATTTCTCGAATGTCTTTTCCCAAAGGAGTTTGGGTTCTTTGTTCAGTTTTCCCGCCACAAAGCCGCTTGAACCTGCATCGGCACGGCTGACCAGCCAGTCTTGGGCGCCAGCGACTGGATCGACAAGGCAGAATCCTATCGACACAGGGAGCGTTGCGTGGGCAAGCCATCGACGTAGGAAATTGAAAGGACTCATAGGTGCACAGGGACGGATTGAAAAAGGGACTTGCTCGGGGCCGCAGCTTGGGTGCTTCTGTTAAAAAACAGCGAAGATGCGCCTTGGAATTTACCTAAATCTGCCAGTTATTGAAGAGAAAACAAGACATAATAAGACTAGAAGATTTTTGGTTTATCTTTCATCAAGGAGATGTTCCTTATGCTCGCACATGGTGGTCTTTGGTTGCTCGACCCGGTCATTCACCTACCCGGCCCCGCTTTTTTGATCCTTTTAGGGGGTCTGGTCACAGCGGGTCTTATCGCAAGCAAGTATCTGATGAATCGGTCGATGCAAGACGATTTACCTAGGATGAAGATTCCCAGCCAGATCGATCCTTATTCGATCGCCTTTTTAAGGGGAGGGGATTCCGAGGTGATCCGTACGGCGATGGTGGAGTTGGTCGAATCGGGTTGGATTGTCCAGGAGGCGGCCCCGACTGGTTTGAAAAAGTGGACTGCAGCCAAGACACCCAAGTGGAAAACCGACTACCAAGGCCGCTCGGTGGATTCCTTAGGAGAGCTTCAGCGGTTGATTGCCAAGCACTTTGAAATTGCACAGCCGGCACCAAGTGTGTTCGAGGAGACGTTGATGACCAAGGCTCGATCGATCAATGAGCCTTATCGCAAGTGGGTTTACCAAGAGCAATTGTGGAATCCTCCCAAGAGTGATCCTAAGGTGACTAGGTGGCTGATATCGGCTTGCGTGGTCCTGGAATCCTTGGCAGTCTATAAGTTGTTACATGCGATGACTGAGCACCGCAGCAATGTGGGCTTTTTAGCCGCTGGACTGTTGGTGATACCTTTGTTGTTCTTCCTGGTAAGCCGCCGAGCGCGACTCAGCCAGCGGGGGATCAAGTATTTGCTTGATGTTCAGAGGGCTTGTACGACGGTGCGCAAGGTCAAGCATGCGGTCGTTCCGGTGCGTCCAAGCGGGTCGGATTATTCAAGCCGAGATTCGGTATCGAGTTTGGCTGGAAGCCTATCGCTGAGTCTTTTGGGAATGGGAGTCTTCGGAGTCTCAGCCTTGCAGGGGAGTGAACTCGATCCACTGTATCTGTCTTATCAAAGGTCGGCCAATACATCCAGCGGCTGCGGTGGTGCAGGCTGTGGGAGTTCCTGCGGGGGCGGAAGTGGCTGCGGGGGCGGAAGTGGATGCGGAGGTGGTGGTTGTGGCGGTGGCGGATGCGGTGGTTGTGGGGGTGGCTAGTGGATTGGTCATCACTGCCTGAGCTTGGGGTTGGTATCGGTTATCGAGAGCCATTCTTGGGAGAGCTGTTCGATTGTCGCAGTTCCATCGAGTTCCTCGAGGTGACAGCCGATCACTACTTTGAACCGATTGATTCCAAAGAAGCAGAGCTCGACTTACTTGCAACCAACTTTCCTTTGATTCCCCATGGACTTGCGATGTCCCTAGGGAGTGCCGAAGGCCTTGATGAGAGTTATTTGAAGCTTTACTCGGAGTTGGTGGATCGACTCAAGCCGGCTTGGTGCAGTGAGCACATTTCGTTTTCCAGAGCTGGCGGGATAGACATCGGACATTTGACGCCGGTTCCCAAGACGGATGCTGCGCTTGGGGTTCTCCATGACAATATCGCTCGGCTGCAAGACTCGATCCAAGTCCCGTTGATCCTTGAGAACATCACCGACACGATCCGATATCCTACGGAGAGCTATGACGGGGCGGATTTTTTGTGCAAGCTGTGCGATCAGAACCAAGTGGGTTTGTTATTGGACGTGACGAACTTGTTCATCAATTCGCAAAACCAACGCTTTGATCCAGTCGAGTTCTTGCGTCGATTGCCTGCGGATCGGATCATTCAGTTGCATTTTGTGGGTGGCTTTATCGAAAATGGGGTTTGGGTCGACAGCCATTCTGGCGCGACTCAAGAACCGATTTGGGAGCTGATCGAACAAGTCCTTGGTCTTGCAGCCGTCAAGGGAATGATTCTCGAGCGAGACGAGAACCTACCGGCGTTAAGAGAGTTGACCCCTGAGTTAGAGCATGCCAGAGCCATTGTCCAGCGAGTTCAACGAGCGTCGTGAGTTAGAGCGACTCCAAGCCGCATTGGCAGCCAGACTGGTTTATCCAGATCGGCCCATCGGGGGGCTTGGGCTAGAGGCCAGTGAGTTGGACCGTGCGGCAGAAACGCTGGTCCGCAAGAGGATCTCGCAGACGCGTGGATTATTGCCCCGGAGCGTGGAGTTGTTGGGGAAAGAGTACCGCAAGAGTTTCCGCGAGTTTGCAAGGAGTCATCATTTTGATGGGCATCGGGCGATCTTGATCGATGCAGAGCGGTTTGCCGGATGGATGCTTGCGCGTGCCAGAGACAAAAGCAAGACCGAGCCGATGGATTTGGAGTTGCAAGAGGCCTTGCGCTGGGAGCAGGAGATGTGCCGAGCTAGGCTCAGTCGTTTTCGGGTGCGTTGGATCTGCGTTGGCCGAAAGGTCCGCTTGGTGATTCGTATGGGCAAGTACTTGAGGGTTTGGGGCCAGGGAGTTTAACCTCAGGTTGTTGCTAGCCGGGGATTCAAGGGTTGCTACAATAGCCGACGGTTTCGTTTCTTCAAGAAGAACGTTGGAGATTGTGTCGCTATGGATAAAGCCATCTATCGATCGTGGTTGGGTGTTTTGGTTTGTGTTTTTGTATCTCTTTTAACGTCGTTTAGAAGCATGGCTCAGGAATCATCAAGTTCAACCTCAAGTAACGAGTCATCCGAGGACCCCTTTGTATGGCTTGAAGATGTTCTGGGGGATAGGGCTTTGGAGTGGGTCAAGGCCCGCAATGCCTTATCGGTCAAGCGGATGGAAAGCGAGCCGAGTTTCCAGGAGCTTCGATCGGACTTGTTGGACATACTTGATTCGAGCGCTCGGATTCCGTTTGTTACTAAGCGAGGGGAATACTATTACAACTTTTGGCGAGACAAGACCAATGAGCGGGGTTTGTGGCGACGAACGACGCTGGAGGAATACAAGAAGTCTGAGCCGAAGTGGGAGGTGATCCTGGACCTTGATGCTCTTGGTAAGTCGGAGGGTGAGAATTGGGTTTGGAAGGGAGCGGCTCTTTTGCGACCAGATTACAACCGCGCGCTGATCACTCTTTCGCGGGGTGGGGCTGATGCGAATGTGACTCGTGAATTCGATCTGTCCAGCAAGACCTTTGTTAAGGACGGTTTTCGTCTGCCGGAGTCCAAAGGAAGTGTTTCATGGGTGGATATCGATCATATTTTTGTATCGACAGATTTTGGTCAAGGGTCGATGACCGATTCGGGATATCCTCGGATAGCCAAGCTATGGAAGCGAGGGACCCCTTTGGAGCAGGCCAAAGTGATTTATGAGGGTAAGCAGGACGACATGTCGGTAGGAGCCGTGCACGACGACGCACCCGGTTACGAGCGGAACTATGTCACTCGCAACATCGCCTTTTACAACGATGAGCTTTATTGGGTCAAGGGGGCAGACGAGTTGGTGAAGATCGACGCTCCCAATACAGCCAACAAGAGTGTCTACAAAAACAACTTGCTTTTGGAACTGCGTGAACCTTGGACCGTCGGATCCAAGACGTATCGAGGTGGATCGCTATTGGTGGCGGATTTTGAGGCTTATCTTGGTGGCAATCGGGATATGGAGATTCTTTTTGAGCCCACCGACAGCACCGCGTTATCGAGTGTTACGACGACCAAGGACTATGTCCTGATCAATGTGTTGGAGGATGTCAAGAATCGGATTTATGTGCTCAGTCCAGGCGTTTCGTCTGCGGGTGCAAAGAATTGGTCGCGGCAGTCGCTTGTGGGTGCGCCTGCATTTGGAACCGTTGGGGTCAGTGCAGTGGACCCTGACGATTCGAATGATTACTTCATGACCTCGACCGATTATTTGACACCTACGACGTTGTCGATCGGTACGGTCGGGCAAGTGCCGGAGGAGCTGAAGCGACTGCCTCATTTTTTTGATTCAAGTGGATTGGAGATCAGTCAGCACTTTGCGATCAGTGCCGATGGGACCAAGGTTCCTTATTTCATGGTCGCCAAGAAGGGATTGGAGTTGCATGGCAAGCACCCAACCCTTTTGTATGGATATGGTGGGTTTGAGATATCGCTGCAGCCCAACTACAGTGCGACGGTCGGGAGAGCTTGGTTGACTCAAGGAGGCCTTTACGTTGTAGCGAACATTCGTGGCGGGGGTGAGTATGGACCTAGGTGGCATCAGGCGGCCTTGAAGGAGAACCGACTGAAGGCTTACGAGGATTTTGCAGCGGTGGCAAAGGATTTGGTAAAGCGTGGGGTGACATGCAAGGAGAAATTGGGGATCCAAGGTGGTTCCAACGGTGGGTTGTTGGTAGGCAACATGATCGCGCTTTATCCAGATTTGTTTGAAGCCGGAGTGTGCCAAGTTCCTCTGTTGGACATGAAGCGATACAACAAGCTCTTGGCGGGAGCCTCGTGGATGGCTGAGTATGGAAATCCAGACTACCCCGAGCAATGGGCTTATATTCGCAAATTTTCGCCTTATCAGAATGTTCAGGAGTCGGTGCGATACCCCAAGGTATTGTTTACTACTTCGACGCGGGATGACCGGGTTCATCCGGGTCATGCTCGTAAGATGATGGCCAAGATGGAGTCGCAGGGTCATGCGGTCTGGTACTACGAGAACATCGAGGGTGGGCACGGAGGTGCTGCCAACAACAAGCAGTCGGCGTTCATGCAGGCTCTGGCTTATACGTTCCTTAGGCAAGAGTTGATGAAGTAGATGTCGAAGCATCGTGTGGTTTTGGCGATGAGTGGAGGGGTCGACTCGAGCGTTGCTGCAGGGTTGTTGCTCGAGCAAGGCTACGAAGTCGTCGGGGTATTCATGCGGCACGGCGAGCAATCCAGCAAGGCTTGCGATCTTGGGGATGGCAAACCCAACCCACTGTTGCCGATTTTAGAAGGTCGCTTGGATCACAAGCAAGGCTGTTGCAGCGCCAGCGATGCTGCCGATGCAAGGCGGGTTGCCGACAAGCTTTCGATACCGTTTTATGCTTTGGATTTGGAGTCGGAGTTCAAGCAGATTGTCGATTACTTCATCGATGAGTATCAGCGAGGGCGAACTCCCAATCCGTGCGTGCAATGCAATAATTGGATCAAATTTGGGCGTCTGTTTGACTATGCCGACGCGGTGGATGCTTATTATGTGGCCACGGGGCATTATGCCAGGATGATCAAGACGCCCTCTGGGACTCAAGACACCCAGTGGGAACTTCATCGCGGTCTCGACGACGACAAAGATCAGGCTTACGTGTTGACGGGAATCCAGCGGCATCTATTACCCAGGATGCTCCTGCCTGTGGGTGGCTTTCACAAGTCTCAGATTCGAGAGCGGGCAACCCAGATGGGGCTAAAGGTTGCCGATAAAAAGGATTCGCAGGAGATTTGTTTTGTCACCAGTGGCAAGCATGCGGAATTCGTAAGAGACAAAAGTTCGCTAGACACGTCTGGGGAGATTGTGACTTCCGATGGCAAGGTCGTCGGTCATCATCCGGGGATCGAAGGATTTACGATCGGGCAGCGCAAGGGGTTGGGTGTCGCCATGGGGTCCCCTTATTATGTCACTGCGGTGGATCGGCAGGCCAGACGCGTTGTGATAGGACCGCACCAGGAGTTGGCCAAGAGACGTTTGCGGGCCAGCCAGTGCAATTGGTTGGCGGATTTTCCCTTAGGCGAGCCGACGCTGGCTCAAGTTCAGTTCCGGTACAATTCGGCACCTAGCGATGCGATGGTCACAAGGGATCCTCAAGGGGATATCCAAGTCGAGTTCCTCGACGATGTATTTGGAGTGTCCCCGGGCCAACTGGCTGCGGTGTTCCTTGGAACCCGCGCGATCGGTTGCGGTTGGATCGTTTAAGGTTTTTTGCAGCGGCCTGCAACGGCGCAACTTGCGCAGGAGCTTTTGCCGGCTGCTTGTGGATCTGCGTTTGAGGATCCGCAGGAAGAGCCCGTCCCGCATCCTGGACCGCAACCTTGTTCAATCCGTTGATACGTTTGGGAGTTTTTGACAAAGGACTGGTAGATCTCCGTCAAAGGCTCGAGCAGCTCGTTGGTTGCCAAGGAGGGTTCGCCCAGGAATTCAAAGGCGACGGATTTGCCATCGATGCTCGTGGCAATATCAAGGAGCGTATCGGGGGATTTTTGCGAATGCAGAAAGCTTTGGCATATCTGGATCGCTTGGCGGTTGATCGATTGAAGTTGATTCCAGAGCCAATGGTCTTGGGTGGTTGCATCTCGAACCCAGTGAGCGATGGAAGTTTCCGTGGGATTTTGCAGAGGGTCCAGTTCGCTGTGGTGTTGGGTGTCCGAGAGGATCTCTGCAAGTTCGAGTCCAAAGTTGGATCGGCAGATGATCCATTGGCCGCGTTGGAGATGTCGGAGCCCTGCGTGGACTGGCCTCAGGTCGCCTTGGGCGACCATTCGGGCAAAAGCGTAGGCAGGGGTTGAATTCATGCGTCTCCTCGAATCATCTGTGTCGAAGCAGGGAGTATAATTGCAGTTGGTAGTTACGGGAAGATTGTCAGGCAATCCAGGAGTTGATAACACGATGGATAGGCTTATTGGTAGGCGATTAGGGACGCTAGTACTCGGTGGGATCGGTTTGCTTGTGAGCCAACATGGTTTGGCAACTTTGGCGGTGGGTCAGGACCAGCTAGCCCGTGAGGTTTTGTTCCAAGAGGATTTCGAAAACGGGCGTTCGCGTTGGGATACCACAGACGATGGAGCTTGGGACATCCTGCAAAACCAAGGAAACTCTACCTTTGGGCTCAATAAACGCATTAGCAACTACCAGCCCAAAGTCCGGAGCCCGCACAACATCGCGATGATCAAAGGTCTCACAGCGGGCGACTTGCAAATCACGTTTCGGGTCCGAAGCACGCATGACACGGGCAACCATCGCGATTGCTGCGTGTTTTTTGGATACCAAGACCCCGAGCATTTCTATTACGTGCATCTTGGAGCCAAGCCTGATCCAGCTAGCGGGCAGATCATGATCGTCAACGGCGAGCCACGTCGACCCCTTACCAAAAATGAGAGCCCCATTGCATGGGATGATCGATGGCATGCCGTCAAGGTGATTCGCAAGGTATCCGATGGCACGATCGAGATTTACTTTGACGACATGGACCGACCGATCATGAAGGCCAACGACACAACGTTTGGAGCCGGTCGCGTGGGGATAGGATCGTTTGACGACCAGAATGAGTTTGATGACATCCGAGTCGAGAGTTTGAAAGAGGTTCCGAATCCTAAAACCAAGAACCAGGAAAAGAAACCGCCACAGAGGCCTACGCCCACGGTGGCCGACTACCCGTATGGCAAGGAGTCACCAAGGCAGCGATTTGACTTTTGGCAAGCTGAGTCCGACACGCCTACACCTGTGGTGTTACTGATCCACGGAGGGGGCTGGAGAAACGGAGACAAGACCGGGTATGGAAACAACCCAATCAAGAAGTACTTGCAGGAAGGCATTTCGGTTGCTGCGATCAATTATCGGTTTATTGAGCAAGCGATGGAGCAGGGGGTCGATCCGCCGGTCAAGGGACCTTTGATGGATGCCGCTAGGGCTCTGCAGACGATCCGATCCAAGGCAAAGCAGTGGAATATCGATTCAACACGGATTGGAGCAACGGGCAGTTCTGCCGGCGCTTGCACTTCATTGTGGTTAGCTTTGCACGATGAGATGGCCGACCCGGCCAGTACCGATCAGGTCGCCAGAGAATCGACTCGTTTGGCTTGTGCTGCGGTTGTAGGAGCACAGACCTCGTTGGATCCTAAGGAGCTTAGGGAATGGATCAGCAACAGCATTTATGGAGGGCATGCTTTTGGATTTGCGGCCAAGGGCAGGACCAGAGAGCAGGAATTTGATTTGCTTCTGGAGAACCGAGACAAGGTTCTGCCTTGGATTCAGCAGTATTCTCCGATCGCGCTGGTGTCGGCGGATGATCCACCGATTTTTTTGGAGTATCCGAATCAAAAGACGCCGCCAACATTCGGTGGCAAGGAATCGGATCCAACGCATTCGGCCATGTATGGTCTTCAGTTGCAAAAGGCTTATCGGTCTGCTAGGTTGCAATGCGATCTGGTGTTTCCGGGAAATAGAGATTCCGAATTTTCGAATTCGCACGAGTTTCTCATCCATCATTTGAAGAAGAGCAAGTAGGAAAAGCAAGTCGTTGGGAAACAGCATGGAAATCCAAGATCTAAAAACACCGTTGCATGAATGGCATCTGGGGCATGGGGCTCGCATGGCGCCGTTTGCAGGCTATCAGATGCCGATCCAATACAGTGGGATCGTTGCCGAGCACACCGCGACGCGTCATGGGGTGGGCGTGTTTGATATCTCTCACATGGGGAGGCTTCGATTCGACGGCCCTAGGGCCGACCAGTTGCTGGATCGGTTGCTCACTAGGCGAGTGTTGGACATGGAGCCCGGTCAGGTTAGGTATTCGCTGGTTTGCAACGAAGCTGGCGGGATTTTGGATGATGTGCTTGTCAGTTGTTTGGAGAGTCCAAGCGGTAAGATTTACTTTTTATTGGTCGTCAATGCCAGCAACAAGGAAAAGATTGTTCGTTGGCTGGGTCCTCATTTGGCGGAGTATCCGGACGTCGAATTTCATGATGTGACCGAATCGACGGCGATGATTGCCGTTCAGGGCCCCAAGGCTCTGCAGGTATGTGGGAAGCTGTTTCCACCGAGTGTGCTGGGGCTTGGGTATTACCGGTCCAAGGTGACCGAGCAGATGTCGAAACCTTGCGTGGTATCGCGAACAGGATATACCGGTGAGGATGGATTTGAGCTCATCGTCCGAGCCGAAGACGCACCGAGGGTCTGGGAAAATCTGCTTTTGGCTGGACGCGACTTGGGGATCTCTCCGGTTGGTTTGGGGGCTAGAGACACCCTCAGATTGGAGGCGGGGATGCCTTTGTACGGACATGAGCTCGATGAGAGCATCGACCCTTACCAAGCTGGATTAGGGTTTGCATGCCAGTGCAAAGACAGGGATTTCATC
>JAGWZB010000414.1 GCA_018969045.1 Planctomycetota bacterium
GTTTGCTCCTTTTTTCGCGATTTCGGGCAGTCCAACACCTGCTGCTGTTCCTGAGCCAGCGTTGACATCCTTGCTATGCCTAAGCGGTATTGCACTGATCCGTCGCCGTATGAAGAAGTAACTTGACTCACCATTTCGTGGTTCCAAGAACGCGAGAAACCCCAGGCAAGCACCTGGGGTTTTTTGTTGCACAAGTTCGCGACTTTTTCGATGCTTTTACTAGCTCTGTTGCGCTGGTAGCGTGACAAGAAAGGTCGCACCGGGATGTTTGATGCGTTCAGAAACGGTGATCGAACCCTTGAGCCTCTCGACGATCGAGCGTACCAAGAACAGTCCCAGGCCGACGCCGGGCTTGCGCCGCTCGAGTTCGTCTCCAGCTCGGTAAAACCTGGAAAATATCTTGCGGCGCAGGTGCCTGGGGATCCCCGGTCCGTTGTCCGAAATCGCAATCAACGCAGATTGGTTCTGGAACGTAATGCGAACTTCAACATAAGGTTCCGCCGACGAGTATTTGATCGCGTTGTCTAGCAAGTTTCCTAACAAAACATCGATGTCGATCCTATGGGCCAGGACTTGGCAATCTTGAATCGAAACCTCGAAGACCTCCAGGCTCAGTGAGTGCTGCTTGGCCAACCGCTCGATGCACTCCTGGGTAACACTTCGCAGCGATACCCATTCCTTGGAAGCTGGATCTTGTTGGTCGCGCTGGAGTCTAGCCACGTCCAAAAGCTGATTGATTAACCGATCAAGCCGTTCGACATCCTCCATCATGGTCGAATAGAATTGTTGACGCTGGGGGCCTTGGACATCCCGCCGATGAAGGGTCTGAAGATACAGCTTCAAGGAAGCGATGGGCGTTTTTAGCTCATGAGTCACCGCGTCGATGAAATTGCTTTGCCTGCGGTTGAGATTGATATTCTGAATGATCCAAATCAAATAGAGGATCACCCCCGCAAGCAAGAACGCAAACAGCACGGCTCCGACGCCAAGAAGCACCCAGTAGATGGAGGATCGGCTGGCCTTTTCAGCATCCAGAGCACTAAAAACATTCAGCAGTACCCAACCAACGGTCAGTCCCACCAACATGACGATCATTAAAATCGCGACCAAGATCGGCCATTTTAGGCTTTTTCGCTCAAACACGCCGTTTTGCCTCCCAATCGCTTTCGAGTTTCCCGGTTTCTGAGTCCAAGTTCCCTTTGGAAATTGACTGCGCATCTATTATATTACGTCCCGGGCGGCGAATCGGTCCAGGTGCCCCTACTTGCCCGCACTTTTGGCTGTCGGTTCGACTAAGCTACAGGCATTGAAGCTATAGCATCGAAGCTACCGGCAATCAGAGCGTTGGAATCCAGGAATCTCCGCGAAGGAATCTAGTTGTGAGACCTCAAGTCGAAAACATTCAATTCTCAAAAAAGACTTGGCAAACAGTCACTGAGCATGCGCTCAAGGAACTAGCTTTCCGCGATTCCCACGATACCACCTCCCGCATCGAGAATCTCCGTCCCTGCTATTTCGAAGAAGAAACCGAATACAAGTACGGGCGGCAAGTCTGGTGTTTCGAGACAATGTCGCGTCATAACTCCAGCGACCGAAGATCCGAATGCTCTGCGATGGAATTCTCCATCGAATACGGCCTAATCGAACTGATCCAATGCAGATGGTTCCCTGACGACAAACTAAGAGAACTTTGGATTTCCGAGCGTCTTGATCCACCTGCCGACGCACCCTCTTGCTGCTCGATGACCAAACTCTGGATCTACCTTGCCGTTTTGGGCGTTTTGTTTCTGGCTTTAGGATGGACTGTGTCGCTGCTGCGATTTCTGAATGTCTCGATTTAAATCCCAGCCCTCTGAAGATCAACAGACCCGCCGAGCGATCGAACTTCGCGGAGCCGCCGAGCACAATCTTAAGCATCTCGATATCGACATCCCACTGCACCAACTGACGGTCATCTGCGGAGTCAGCGGTTCGGGCAAAACATCGCTGGCTCTAGACACACTCTACGCAGAAGGCCAACGAAGGTACATCGAAAGCTTTTCCGCCTATGCTCGTCAGTTCCTTGCGCGTTTGGATAAACCCAAATTCGATCGCCTTGATCATCTACCTCCCACTTTAGCCGTCACTCGCTCAGACCGCTCCAGAAACAACCGCAGCACCGTAGGCACCGCAAGCGATCTGCTCGAGCCACTGCGCATTGTCTTTTCTCTGATCGCAAAACCCTACTGCATCAAGTGCAGTAAACCCATTGAATCCTATACGGTGGACCGAGTCGCGATGCGCATCGAAGAGCTACCAAGCCGTCGAGCCATGCTGGTCTTTCCCATCGCTTGGACGAGCAAATCCCAGCTGTCCGAGCTGCTGTTTGAACTTCAAGCCACCGGTTGGATTCGATTGATTGTTCAAGGAACGACCCTTGAATTGTCTGATGAGAAGAAAAGACTTGCTTCCGCATTTCCAAAATCAGGCGAAGCATTCGTCGTGATCGATCGTTTTCGAACGTCCAGCTCGGTCGATGCCGCCTTGCGTCAATCCATCGAACAAGCTTTCGATCGTAGCCCTGAGCAAATCGCGATCCTGGTTCAGTGCGATCCATCGGACCAGGAATCTAGCGATGTATGGACGGTCGATGGAAACAAGTACCAGCTTCACAGCTTCTCTTCGGATTTGCGTTGCTCGGAGTGCTCGCTAGTGGTTCCTCCTGCCGAACCAAGGCTTTTTAGTTTCAATAGCCCGATCGGTGCCTGCCCCGATTGCACCGGCTTTGGAGAAACCGCAACGCTAGACATGGATAAAATAGTGCCGGACAGATCGCTGAGTCTTCGGCAAGGTGCTATCGCCCCATGGAGAACCCCGGCCTACAGCCATGAGCTCGATGAACTCATCGCAATAGCCCCGCATTTCGAACTCCCATTGGATGCTCCGGTTGATAAACTCAAGAAAAAAGACTGGGATCTGATCGAACATGGTTCTACCAAACACCGTTTTGGGGGGTTGAAAGGCTTCTTTGCCTGGCTCGAGCGCAAAAAGTACAAGATGCACGTTCGGGTTTTTTTAACACGATGGAAGTCGTATCGTTCTTGCCCAACGTGTTCGGCTCAGCGGTTATCCCAAGCCGCATTGGCTTACAGACATCAGTCCCAATCGTTTTTCGATTGGACTGAAGAATCGATCGATGGCTTGGTGGAGAAAATGCACTCGATCCAGACGGGCCTCCATGGTTTTGCTACCGACCGACACGAAGCCATTTCCAGAGGGCTCGGTGAAGTCCTCTCGCGATTGCGATACTTGCAAGAGGTTGGGCTTGGCTACGTCACGTTGTCTCGCACAATGCACACGCTCAGCGGCGGAGAAGCCCAACGGGTCAACCTGACGAATCTCCTTGGGTCCGACCTTGTCGATATGCTTTATGTGCTGGATGAACCCACGGTAGGACTGCATCCCAGCGACACGCAAAAGGTGGCTGCGTCGGTCAAGCGACTGATCGATCGAGGAAACACCGTCGTGCTGATCGAACACGAACCATTTTTGCTCCACCAAGCTGATCGAGTCATCGAAATCGGACCAGGTGCAGGGTCCCATGGTGGGCAAGTCTGTTTCCAAGGCGCACCTGATGAGCTTAAGCAATCGGATTGTTTGACCGCCAAGTATCTCTATGCACCGATGGCCCCAACACCCAAGCGATCACTCCAGCACGGTTGGCTAACTCTCTGTGGTGCAACGGGTAGAAACCTAA
>JAGWZB010000415.1 GCA_018969045.1 Planctomycetota bacterium
CCATGACCAAGACAGGACCGGGAACCTTACTCGTCTCAAGCCCGGCAGTTTACAACGGAGGTACCAATATCCAACAAGGCGTTATGCTATTCGACGATGGAGGTGGTGCCGGGGCAGCGACCGGGACGATGCGAGTGTTCGATGGAGCCACCGTCGGTGGCATCGGGATGATCGCAAGTCAATTGACCATCGACCCAGGCGCAATGTTGATCCCTAAGCCCGATGGAATTGGGAAGCTCAAGGTCGCAGAAACTCTCTCGCTAGCTGGAACGGCGATTTTTGAGATCGATCCAACCAACCATCAGCACGACCAAATGGAAGCCGGTTCGAGCATCATCTTGGGCGGCTCTTTAATCCTCCAAAACCGGGGAGGAAAATTCACCGCCAACGATCGCTTTCCATTGTTCCTAAGCCCCAGATTCTCCGGAACTTTTGATTCCGTGACACTGCCACCACTGGACCCAGGACTGCTGTGGGACCTGTCCAAATTATCGACCAGCGGGTTGGTGCGTGTTGTGCAAGTCAACGCACCTGTTGGGATCGAACTCTCACCCCAGTCGGTCAAGGAAAATCTCGCACCTGCATATAAGGTTGGATCTCTCAATACGAACGATCCAGATCCAAACGACTCGTTTGTTTATTCGCTTGTCCAAGGCCCAGGGGATTTCGACAATCGGTTCTTTGTTGTGGTGGGCAGTGAACTCAGAGCAATCGAACGTTTCGACTACGAGACTAAATCGAAGTACAGCGTTCGCATCCGGTCGACTGACCGTCTCGGATTGAGCACCGAGGAAGTGATTTCGATTGGAGTAGAAGACGTCAACGAAGCTCCAGTGGCTAACGACGATCATTTCTGGATGCTCGCAGGATCCAGTAGACTGATCTATGTTCTTGAGAATGACAGCGATAGCGAAGGATCCATCGATCCTTCGACCATCGCGATTGTTTCACCCCCTACCCATGGATCGGTGGTTGTTCAATCCGATGGTATGATCCAAATCACATCCGATCCCAGTTATGTCGGAGAGGTCCGATTCACATACACCGTTCAGGATTCGATCCACAACTTGAGCAACGTCGCTACCGTTTACGTCACCGTTATTGGATCGGCTTATCAGAATCCCGCCAACCGCTACGATGTCAACAACGATCGATCGACATCCCCTCTGGATGTATTGTTAATCATCAATCTGTTGAATTCAAAAGGAGCTTCGCTCCCTGTCGAGGGATTGCCCGGTCCCCCAGATTATGTTGATGTCAATGGAGACAAGCGTGTCGATCCACTCGATATCCTCGAGCTTATCAACTTCATCAACAAAGGATCCTTGGGAAGTGGAGAAGGCCTCGAATCGGTCGACCAAGCGTTTGCTAGCGACACCTTCTATTTCTCATTGGACTTCGACCCTGCGGACGCAAACACTCGAAATCCGCGCAAGCCCTTCAAACTCAAACGAGGTTCCTAGCACTGCACCTTCGCTATGGAATCGCCCTGGAATGCTATCATTTCGCATCGGTTTTTTGAGGGAAATTGCTTAAAGACTTTGCAGGCTGCGGGGTTGAGTTGTTCGCGTTGCATATCTTTTAGGGTTTGTGGTCGTCGTACCGATAATGCAAGCGTTGGGATTCGCGGTGTGTTGGAGCGCACCTAAGAGCCGTTGCCAAGTAGAGGATTACCGATGCAAACGAATTTTGGCTGCAAGTGGTTTTTCTTCTTCCTTCTATTTGCTTGTGCTTCATCGGCCTACGGTCAATCAATTGAATCGGATTTGGCACCACCGCGAGGTCAATTCACTGCACCGTCAAGCGACGAAGCGGCTCCTGTGTACGTGATTCCTGATGTGCCACCGCAGATTTCTCAGCAACTTAAAGTCGATCGGCATTGGATCACGATGACACCAGGCTTGGTGTTGATTGGCGATTACAATGCGTTTGGTCAGGATGCTAACAGTTTGTCCCAGGTTGGTAAGCAGGCCGACCAGTTCGATGACCGAGCAATTCGATTCATGGCTCGGGGTAAAGTCGGTGGGGCTTATAAACTCGGGTATTTGGTGGCTGCTGAGTATAAGGGGTTCGACACAGATCCTGAGCAGTTTTGGAACTTGACCGACTTGGCCGTGACAGCCCCGTTGGGTGGTCCAGAGACAACATTGTCGGTGGGTAAGCTCAAGGAGACGTTCGCTTATGAAATGGTTGGTGATGCAGCGAATTTACCGGCCCAAGAGCGGGTGCTGAGTCCATTTTTTGTTTCGCGGAATGCAGGTATAAGGCTCAATCGGGTGTTAGGACAGGACCATCGAGCAACGGCGGCCATTGGGGTGTACGATCAGGATTGGGGCGATCCTGGAACTGCTTTTAACAATGGAACCGATGTTACATTCCGGACCACAGGGCTGCTTTGGGATTTGAACGAAGACCGAGACTATTTTCATGTGGGGCTCGCTGGCCGCTACAACACCGACACCGACGGTTCGATTCGCATGCGTGGTAGGCCTGAGTCCAACGTCACGAGCAATTACGTCGACACCGGAGCGATCCCAGCAAATTACGCCTGGAATTTCGGGCTTGAACTCTTGTGGAATCAAGGTCCAGTTTCCGTGTTGGCTGAGTACATCCCTAGTTGGATCAGCTCCGACGTGACCAGCAACCCCAATTTCTATGGATGCTATGTAACGACCAGCTGGGTCGTAACGGGTGAATCAAGGCCTTATGATCGCACGGTCGGTTACGCAAGGCGAGTGATCCCTAAGAATCGCTATGGAGCGATAGAGCTTGTAAGTCGATTCTCGAATGTCGACTTAGAGGACGAAGCAATCCATGGTGGTGAGTTTTACAAGACCTATTTCGGAACCAACTGGTGGGCCACACGCCGGGCCAAGTTTGGGATCGGATGGGGGCATACCTGGCTGGACCGCTTCGGATCCGTCGGAGAAACGGACCATTTGCAAGTACGCACTCAATTCGTGTACTGATACAGATCTCAAGTTTCAAAATGGGTATCGTCGTGAAAAGCTCCATCGATTCCGAGTCGGTATTGGAACGAGTCGAAGACATCGATGTAGCGATCTGAGCTGCTATGAACGTGTTCGCCTTCGGTGATGAATCGCATTTCATTATCTGGGTAAACGTCGTGTTGAATTAAGATTCGTTCATAGATTTCTTGAGGCGACCCGTAGCAGATCAAGAGCTTGTGTTCGTCGAGTTGGATCTCCTGCTTGCGTTTGGGATTGACCACAGCGATGCCGGTACATCCGTCGTTCATGAGGATATCTTCGAATTCATACAGCAGGCTTGTTAGCACCGGCATATCGATGTGCTCACGGATGTAATCTTGATGCTCCCCGGTATCGCCGTGGTGACTGGTTTCGAGCACCACGTTCACAACATCGCCAAGACTGTTGACAAGATCCACAAACAAGTCGAACAGACGTTCGCGGGAAGCAGAAGCCAAGATCACTGGAATCTGCGTGGTGCAGTCCGGGTCGGAGTACCGATCGTGTTTGAATCCTTGTTTTGGTACGATTTGCATGTCGTAGGCTGGTCGCACCGCATCGGTCAATTCGAAAGATCCATAGCGAGCACGCTCCATGTGGGCTTCAAGCTCATCGGGTGTCAATGCTGCAAAGCTTGACGTTGGAGTTGAGCGAGATTCATTGATATTGCGCTTGCTTTGACCGGAACGGAAGCCAGGGAAACCCATGATGATAAGAATGGTTCGAGTGGTGAATGCATGCGA
>JAGWZB010000037.1 GCA_018969045.1 Planctomycetota bacterium
GCCAATCAGGTAATCAGGGAGTGGCTCTGATGAATCTAATGAATGGGGTTAAAATTCAATTGCATGCTGCGGACGTAGCGGCGGATCGACCGACGTTTTGCGGAATAGATGCTACGGATTTATTCCAGCATCAACACGCCGAACCTGATTGGCTTGTCGAGGGAATTTTTTCCGCGGATCAACCTACGGTGTTTGGTGCGGCATCTAAAGCGACAAAAACCACGCAACTAATCGACTTAGCGGTCGGACTGGCTACCTCAACGAGTTGGCTTGGGCACTTCACGATACCAAAAGTGCGAAAAACACTATTGATAACTGGCGAATCAAACTACAGAGCTTGTGGTAAGCGAGTGCAACGAGCGCTGACGGCGAGGGAACTTGATTGGTCTGACGTTGCTGGAAAACTGCGGATTGAGGCGGTCGACTTTCCGACCTTGCAGGATACTGAGCATAGAGAGCAGATTAAAAAAGGCGTCGAAGAGCACGGAATCGAAGTCGTAATCATCGACCCGCTTTATCGTGGATTGGCAGGCCTGGACACTCACCGCATGGCAGAAGTCGGGTCGGCTATTGTGTCATTTACCGAGGCGATTCGACCAGCCAGCCTCATTATTTCACACCACGTGACCAAGACATCTGCACGTGATTTGTCTAGACCGCCAAGCCTGGAGGATTTGAGCGGTGCGGGACTTGCCGAGTCCTGCGGGAATTGGTGGCTGCTTGGACGCAATGAGCAGTACAAATTCAATCGGATGCATGATTTGATTGTCCAATATGGTGGAAGGGATGAACAGGCGGGCCTGAAGCGGATAGTTTTCAACGAAGCAGATTGGAAATTCGAGGTCACGCATGGTGAGGAACTTAAGCAGAATCGTGACGCTGAGGCCGAAAAGCGCCGAATCCAGAAGGAGGATGCCAAGTTCAATGACGCAGTGTCAGCGATAAAAAGATGTCTCGCAAACGAGACGGTTCCAAGACCAAAGTCATGGTTGGAAACTCGGTCAGGGCAGAGCCAGAGTGTCACACGAAAAGCGGTTGCCCATTTGCTGACCGAGAAAATCCTTGAGGAAAGTGACTATAAAGACTCCAGGAACGTGACTCAAAGTGGACTGATTCTATGTCAGTCTCGTTAGTCTCGTTAGTCTCGTTAAAAACGCTCGTCAACGAAACTCGCTAGTCAGGCTAGTCAGTCTCGTTACGCACCCCCTTATAGGGTGCGACGACTGACGAGACTAGCTCAACGCAGAAGGGGTTAGAATCGAAAGGATAAGAATCAGGCAAACAACGAGCCTCACCACCGAGAGTCAGATCGGTACCGAATCGACCTGTCGCGATGGGAGGCAGTCCATAGGACACCAATAGATCAACTAAAATTTTTCCATTGACATTAATGTCAACAACTATAGGATTCGATTATGGAGAGTAGGGACTAAACACATGGCGACACATCCAACAATCACGATTGAAGGCAAGGCGTATGTCCTGCTTCCTCGCGAGGAATACGAACGGCTGGTGACTCTGGCAAAAGCGGCAGAGATGCACCCGCTGCCAGAACCCGATGCGAAAGGCAACTATCCAACGGACGAACTTGCGACGGCTGATCTTGCGAGGAAGATTATTCGGGATCGAGCTGAAGCGGGACTAACGCAGCGCAAATTGGCAGAATTGGCAGGGATCAGTTTCGAAAACCTTTGTCGTATAGAAACAGGGAAACAAGTCCCGAGTGTGCGGACGATCCAAAAGATTGATCGAGCACTTAAAGAAGTCACAAAAGCAGCATCGAAATCAACGAAGCCAACGAAATCGAAGGGTTCGTCGGCGAAGTAAGCAGTAGAAATTTGAACGTCCAACAGTATCGGAATGAGGTTTTGAAATATGGCAACTCTCTTCAAGAAGCAATTCACCAAACCACTGCCACCCGACGCGAAGATCGTCTCTCGGACAGTGAAGGATCGAGACGGCAAGTCGGAAAGCAAGCAATTTGCGCAGTGGACAGATCGAAACGGAAAGAAACGTACTGCCGAGCTCACCTCGGGAAAAGATGGATCCTTGCGGATCAAGGACGAAGCTGCGACTTGGACGGCAAAATACCGTGATGGAGAGGGCGTGGTTTGTGAAGTAGCCACAGGCTGCCGAGATAAACAGGCTGCTCAAGCCGTCCTCGATGATTTGTTGCGACGAGCGGAATTGGTAAAAGCAAAGGTGTTATCACCCGACCAGGACAAAATCGCCGACCATCAACGTATTCCGCTCTCGGAGCATGTAACGCAGTACATCGACCACCTGAAGAACCGTGGCGTTCACCCCGACCGTTTGAAGACGACCGAGACGAGGATGACGCTAACGGTAAGCTCCTGCCACTGGCGTTGGCTTAGCGATTTGAATGTCGATTCCATGGAACGATGGCTCGGGACGCTGACTGAGGAATCGCAGGACGAGGAAGCCTACGCCAAGCCTGTATCGGCTGCCGTCTACAACGGCTTTGTTGAAGCTTGGGTTGCCTTTGGATTTTGGTGTGTTGGTAAACGTATGGCGGGAAAAAGGTTCCACTTCAACGGCGAGAAGCGACTACTGGTCAACCCATTTGAGGGGATGCGCCGACGCGATGCCAAGCAGGATCGCCGACGAATTGCTAGAGCACTGACCGAGCAGGAACTATTGGCTTTGCTCGATGCCGCAAAACGCCGACCACTGCAAGATGCGATGACAATTAGGGCTGGTGAAAACAAAGATACATTTGGAGCGAAGGTTTCCTCTGAACGCAAGGAAAAATTAGAGCAACTCGGCATTGAGCGTGCTTTGATCTACAAAACATTCATCCTGACGGGACTGCGGGCAGATGAACTAAGAACGCTTACAATTTCCGACCTTTCGTTTGGCGACGTTCCTTTCATCAAACTGAGAAACTCCAACGAAAAGAACCGTATGGGATCGACGATTGCACTTCGAAGCGATTTAGCTGCCGAGCTGCGGGGGTGGGTCGCTGGTCGTGACAGAACTGAAACTGTCTTCAACGTACCAACTGGCATCCTGAGAATCATGAACCGCGATCTAGCCGCTGCGGGGATCCCAAAGGTCGATGCAGATGGCTGTGTCGTGCATATACACGCCCTACGGCATAGTTTTGGGACTCACCTGTCTAAAGCGGGTGTTGCTCCTCGCGTTGCCCAGGCTGCCATGCGTCACAGCGACATTTCGCTGACGATGAACACCTACACTGACGCAAGGCTTCTGGACACTGCCGAAGCCATCGAATCGCTGGGAATTGTCCGCGAATCAGCCCCGCGAACGCTTGCACCAGCGCTTGCACCAAACGGGTACCAAACCAGTCAAAACGAGTCCATTTCAGTCCATCCGACCGGGGGAGAGGAATCGCCCCAAGAAACGCAAAAAGCCTGCAAAACACCGGGTTTAACAGGCTTTCCTTTAATCGGGGTGACAAGATTCGAACTTGCGGCCTCTACGTCCCGAACGTAGCGCTCTAGCCAGGCTGAGCTACACCCCGAATTGGAAGGAAGAAGGGAAAAGTTTGAAGTGGGAAGTTTCCGTGGTGATTTTATGGGCTTGACGGGGCTTTGGCTAGGTCGCATCCCTCGGGCCGTCGGCAAATGGCTCGTCCAATAGCCGCTTGACATGCCCGACCAACTCGTCCATCGAAAAGGGTTTGTGCAAGTACTCGTCGACCCCAAGCATCCGCGCGTACGCTTGATGCCGCTCCCCCTCATTGCCCGTGACCATGATCACCCGTATCTGATCCCGCTGGGTCTTTCGCAAATGCTCCAATACCAAAAATCCACTCTGCCTGGGCATCATCATGTCCAATACCATCAAGTCCGGACTGTAACTCTCTAGCTTGGATATGCCCGCCTGCCCGTCAGGCATGTGAACGACTTCGTATCCCAAATTCTCCATCGCGAATCTCACCGGTGCTGCAATCTCGATGTCGTCGTCGACGATGAGAATTCGAGGGACGCGGTTTTGCTGTTTCCAAGCTGGTTGTGTCGACATGGTGCTGGTGGCTTTCTGCGTGCTTTGTTGGAGGAACGATTGGGACAATCGTGCGACGTGTTTTTTGGAAGAACGATTGGGACAATCGTCCGACTAGTTTTCTTTGGTGATCGTGACGATGATGTTCTTGAACATCGGCGTGCGACTCTTGGGGTCGACCACCCGAGGAACTAAAACGTTTGACTCTGGATAGTACATCATCGCACTGCCTGAGCGGATCTCTTGATAACCCCTGGCCAATATCTGATGCATCGATCCAGTAGAACTTGATACCGTGACCAATTGGTCGTGCTCTAACCCCATTCGATGCAAATCGTCGGGATGCATCAAGATCACGTCGCGTCGCTCTTGGTGCCGATACAAATCGTAGTCTTCGTAAACAACCGTATTGAATTGCCCCTCGCTGCGCACCGTCATGAGCCTTAGTTGATTGGCCGCAAGGGGGGTGATCTCCGGCAATTCATGCACGACCAACTGAGCTCGACCATCGGGGGTGTTGAACTTGGCTTTATGGTAAGTCCGCCCTCCTACCTGAAACTCTTGCTTGGTGTGGGCTATCTTGTCGATCGCTTCATATCCCGGAACCACTTTGGATATCCAGTGCCGAATCGTATTGGTCTGCTCCATCTGCTCCCAATCGATCGCTTCGGATTTACCTAACGTCAGCTTGGCGATCTGAGCAATCACATGCACTTCGCTCCGTGGACCGGGCAAACGTTTGGGTCCTCCATCGCTAAGCCTTACGTAATTGAACATCGACTCCTGCGTGGTGGGCTCTGGCTCCTCGTCCCTGGCCAACACCGGCAATACGATGGTCTCTTGCGCAAGCCCGTTGGCATGCCCGGTATTGAGTGTCGTGTTGAGCATCACGAGCATGTCCAAATTCCGAAGCGCCTCGTCTGCAAACTGCGCGTCAGGATTCGATCCGTACAGATTTCCACCTAAACAAAACCCAAACTTCAGCTCTCGGCGATGGGCCGCTTCCATGCAATCCAATGTGTCGCGTCCAGGTGTAGTCGGTAGGCGGACACCAAAACTCTTGTTCAAATTCTCAAAGATCTCATCCTTGAGCTTGGGCGTGACTCCCACCGAACCAATCCCTTGCACATTCGAATGGCCGCGTATGGGCATCATGCCCGCTCCCTCCCGACCGATCATCCCACGCAATAGCGCCAGATTCACAATCGACTGAACGTTCTGCACCCCATGGGTGTGATGGGTGATCCCCATCGTCCATGAAAAAATAGAACCTTGGCTCTGGCAATACACCTCGGCCAACTGACGAATGGTCCCTTCATCCACTCCGCTCTTGGCGACAATCTCACTCCAAGGCCGTTGGGCCAGTTCAGCTAAATACTCCGCCGATCCATTGGTGTGCTGCTGCAAGTACTCCAGGTCATGCCTGCCGCTCTCAACAGTCGCTTTGGCAATCCCTGTTAGCAACGCCAAATCCCCACCAATGTGTGGTTGCACATAGTGAGTGGCGATCTTGGTGCCAAAGACCATGCTGATCGGATCGCTGGGGACTTTGAATTTGATTAGCCCCAACTCACGGATCGGATTGATCACGACGATCTTTCCCCCCCGCCGCCTTAGATGCATCAGGCTGGTCATCAATCGGGGATGATTGCTCGGCGGATTGCCACCGATGATGAATACCGTGTCGCACTTGTCGAGGTCTTCGAGCACCACCGTCGCGGTGCCTGTCCCTAACGTCGTCTGCAATCCCACGCCGCTGGCTTGATGGCAATAGTAACTGCAATTGTTGACGTTGTTGGTCCCATACACACGAGCAAACAACTGAAGCAAAAATCCGGCTTCGTTGCTGGACCGACCACTGAAATACCAAAAAGTCTCCTCGGGCTTGAGCGCTTTGAGCTTGTCGCTAATCCTCGTAAAAGCCTCGGTCCAGGTGATCGTCCGATAGTTGGCTTTCCCCTGCTCGTAGAGAACTGGTTGGATCAGCCGACCGCTGGTCTCAAGCTGCCTTGGGGTCCAACGGCTCATCTGGGGAATCGTGAACTTGGTCCAAAAATCCGCCGTGATCGCCGGTTGCATGTCGGCAGCCATGGCTTGCAAGGATTTTTTGCAAACTTCAGGGAAGGATCCATGCTCGTTGACCATCCCTCCGTGCTGGCCACCCATCCCAAGGGCGCAGGTCTTGCACGCGTTTCGGGATCGTAGGGCTTTGTACATCTTCCAAATCCCGCCGGATTCGAAACCCTTGCGGAATGTGTACCGAACGGCTTGCCAGCCTCCGCCAGCTTTGAGTCGTCTCATGTTTTGTACTTCACTTGGTGTTTGGGTCCGATGTGCTCACTTCCAGATCGCTTGAGCCCCATTCCATCCGGCCCCTTGTGGCTCATTATAGACGCGCCGAGCCGAAAGCGGAGGCGAAATCTACCTGTTAGGTTTTACGGCCTACTCGATGGCTGTTTGAACCGCTGCGAGTACGAGTTCGAAAAAAACCAGTTGCATACAATTCTAGCCACAATAATTCCTGCAGAGCCCAAAGACGTTACTGATCGGGTATGGCAAAGATGTTTATTGTTTAGCGAATCATCGCCTGAACCTTTTTGTCTGCTTGCTCGGTGGCTTTTTCCATGACGCTTTGAACGCTCACGGGCATCCCTTTGGAATCGCTGGATTGCTGAGCCGCTTGGATAAATGCCATGATCTCGACCGATTCTTGGGGCAAGACCGGAGTTGCTCCACCGGCAAAGAATTTTGCGATCTCGACCACCAGCGGTTCGTAACCTTCGTACTTGGCATCGTTTTCCAAGAAATCCGCGCCAAAAACCGTTAGCCCATATCCTTGGGTGCCGGATCGGATTCCGCGAAACACCCCTACTCTGCCGTCTTTCCAGCGTCCGACCACCACATCAGTACCCTCGGTCTTGGTCCGAGTGACTTCGTCGCATCCGACCCCCATGGCCGTATAGAGAGCTTCGACTCCATGGATGCCATACCAAGTCAAATCGGTGTGGTGGGGTTCGAGCGAACATGGGCTCCACGCATGGGCGCCCAAGATTTTTCGATCTGACTTTTCTCGGTACCGATACACCGTGGGTGTAAATCGCAACGAAGACGAGGTGAACCAAGGTGTTTTGTAATGCTCGGCTAACTTGGCAATCGCGATCGCATCGGTTAAGTCTGCGGCCAAAGGTTTATCGATGAAGACTCGCTTGCCGGACTTGAACACTGGAAGAACTTGCTCGAGGTGTTTGCGGCCATCGAGGCTGTTGAGCATCACGGCATCGACTTTTTCAAGGAGCGCTTCGATCGAATCAACAATCTCGATCCCTTGGGATTGAAACTCTTTGGTGTAGTTGGGCACTCGATCGATGCTTGAAGGAATATCGGGACTGCCCCCGGGAAACGCGGCAACGATTTTGAGCTTGGACATCGGGCTGTTTGCGGGAGCCTCTCGCATGATCTTGGCAAATGCACCGGCATGGGAGGTGTCCAGCCCGATCACACCGACACGAATGATCGATTGAGCATGAGCCATGGCAAGGGAACCCATCATTGCGATCGCTAAGGCCAACGGGAAAACAGGACGCATACGAAATCTCCGCAAAACCGAGAAAGCGAGTAGAGAGGAAGTGGATTGCTTTGGACAGGATTATTCTTCAGGGCTTTGAAAGCGACCGCTTCGGAATGCCGAAGCCATCGCTTTGGGGACTTCGGCTTCTGCCAGGACCAAGTTGGCTCGATTGCGTGCGACTTCGGCTTTCATGACTTGTTCTTGCGCGATCGCTTCGGACCGTCGCTGTTCGGCTTGGGCTCGAGCCATCCGAACGTCAGCCTCCGCTTGGTCGGCTCGGAGTCTGGCACCGATATTTTGTCCAACTTCGATGTGGGCGATATCGATCGAAACGATGGTAAAAGCGGTTTGATTATCCAAGCCTCGTTTCAAAACGGTGCGAGCGATCAGGTTTGGATTTTCCAAGACGGCCAAGTGTGTCTCGCTGGACCCGATCGAGCTGATGATGCTCTCGCCGACGCGTGCGATGACGGTCTCTTCGGTCGCGCCACCGATAAGTTGTTCGAGATTGGTGCGGACCGTCACTCGAGCTTTTACTTTGAGTTCGATGCCATTCTTGGCAATGGCCGACAGGAATCCGGTGGGACTGTATCGAGGATCAGGGCAATCGATGACTCGGGGATGGACTGAGGTTCGAACCGCATCGAGGACATCGCGGCCAGCAAGATCGATCGCTGCGGCGCGGTCAAAGTCTAAGTCGATACCGGCACGGTGGGCCGCGATGATCGCGTTGAGCACATTCATCACATTGCCTTCGGCTAGATAATGGGCTTCAAGCCTCTCGGTGCTGATTCCAGCGCGTCGATCGATGTCCAGTCCCGCTTGGGCTGCCATGATCTTGGCGTTGACGATCACCGAAGAGCGGACTTGGCGGAAATACATTCCGATCAAGCTGGGCATCGAAACGTCCGCACCGCTCATCATGGCTTGGACCCACAGGCTACCAAAGTTCCACAGCAACCCTAGGCAAACCAGTGCTGCCAGGGCGGCAAAAACCAGTAGAACCATCATCAAGGCACCTTGGGTGGTGATCGGAGCGGCTCGCTGGGCTAGGAGAATTATCAAGTGGTTTAGCATGATGGACTCTGTAATCATCGCAGTGAAGAATCAAGCCAGGTTTGTCGAGGACTCACCAAATCCGGTGTGGTGGGGAAGCCTCACCCTATATCTTGCATGAAACGATTTGGATTGTAACGGATAATCCGTCAAAAAACTGTGGTTACACCCAGCGTCGTGAATATCAGCCGTTTGAATCCGAAGGGTCGCTCCAGGCAGGATGCATTGGACCCAGTGGAATGCTGAAAAAACGAAAGCTTTCCCACGGGAGCGAACCGAAAGTAGATCCCAAGCGTACAATCGGGAGTCTTCGGCGCCCTTTTCAGGCCCAATTTCTAGTCTTTTCCAACGATCTGAATCGCCATGGTTCCCAGCTTTAGCTCCGACTTGATACCGAACATTTTGCCTGGGGTCATCTGGGTAACGGACTTTTGGATGGCAAGGTGGCTGACTCCCATCTGGTTTCTAGGGGTGGGAGTGCTGCTTGGGTTGTTGCTCTTGGTGCTTTTTTTGGGCGTTTGTTACCTGATTTCGAAAATCCCAGCCTTAGATACCCTAAGAAGTACCGGGGCGGCCCATGTGGTGGCCGGCATCGGAACCCTGGTTTGCACCGTGCTGGCTAGCCAATTGTTCAAGCCGGTTTTCGCCGGTGGTCTGTCCAGGGACGATTTTGCTTTGGATGAGTACGTTCTTTTTACGATGGCCGCCGGATTGCTTTTTGCCATCCTTTGGTGGTCGCTACTGTACTGTTCTAGCCATCGTTTCTTCCTGGAACTCAAAGCCTTGATCTCCGATGGTGTCGGGTTCTACATGCTCTGCGTTTTGGGGTTTTTGTCCATCATCGGCTTGGCATCGACTTTTTTGGTCGAGTCGCCCAGAGCGGCCTTTGCCAGTTTGCCTTACTACCTTGATCAAGTGCGATCGCTGACTCCGGGTTCCCAGGAGCAAAAATTCACGATCCCTGGCATTCAAAACGATGCCGAAGCGAAGTTCGTTTCGATTCCGCTTAAGTACGATTCAAAGAACCTTCTAGGGATCCAGCTCAAATCCGATAAGAATTTGCTCATTGGGGATGGTCCAACCATTGCCGATTTCCGGGGGCCAGGCTTCCAAGTTGAGAATCAAGTCGAGTTCAATTGGAACCGATCGATGGGTGTCGAGAAGTGCCCATTGCCGCTGAGTCAGGGCGCTGAGGTTTGGGTTCAAAACCAGGAGATTGGGGATGCGAATCTATCGGTGCTTTTGTCGACGGCTCCTGCGGTCCCTCAAGCTTCGACGTTTCTGCTCTCGGCGTTGTTTGTAGCCCTCTTTGGTTTATTGTTTTTCTTGATGCAGGCGGTTGCACCCAAAGCCTCCGCGATTGCGTTGGCAACAGCAAAGAGCGAACTGTCGCAGCCGCTGCCGCTGTTCCTTATGAGCCTTGTCGGTATCGCGATATTGTTGTTTGTGTTCCTGCCGTTTATCACTTTTGGTGAGGATATCAAGTTCCTCAAAGAGAATGGAATCACCTTGATTTTGATCGCCTGTACATTCCAGGCGGTTTGGTCAGCCAGCACGTCGGTCAACGAAGAGATCGAAGGCCGCACGGCCTTGACCCTCTTGAGCAAGCCTATTCATCGCCGATCCTTTATCGTCGGAAAGATGCTGGGTATTTTTTGGATCGTGATGTTCATGTTCTTGGTTCTAGGCTCGATCGAGTTACTGGCGGTTGCCTACAAACCGATCTACGACGCGCGCGAGTCGTCGCTTGAGCAACCCGATTGGCGTCAGTGCCATTTCGAGATGATGCAAACCATCCCGGGCTTGGCGATGGCATTTTTCCAAGCAGTCGTCTTGGGTGCGATCTCAGTTGCCCTGGGAACACGGTTGTCGTTTGTGGCGAATTTTGCGATCTGCTTTTCGATTTACATGCTCGGTCACCTGACGCCCACGATCGTATCGAGTGCCGAGGGTGGGTTGCCGCTGGTTGAGTTCTTTTCGCAGTTGATCTCGGCTGCTGTCCCGAACTTGAGTTTGTTCTCGATGGAAGCGGCGATCGACTCGGACATCGGAGTCCCCTGGAGCGTTTTGGCGAGCGTTTTGCTATACACGGTGATGTATTTCTTGATGGCTACGCTTTTGGGATTGCTGTTGTTCGAAGATCGCGATTTGGCCTAATGAAGCAATTGGTTGTTTGTTATCCGGTCGAGGATCGCCACCTGAGGGCGATCCAAGAGGCGGCCCCTGAGTATCGATTGCTCGTGGCCGACCAGCAAACGATCCCCGATCTGATTCATCAAGCGGACTTGTTTGTTGGGCATGCCAAAGTCCCGGTGGACTGGGACCGCGTGGCGGCCCGTGGGCGACTGAAGTTCATTCAATCCTCTGCGGCCGGGCTCGATCACTGCTTGGCACCATCGATCATCGATTCTCCGGTGGTCGTCTGCAGCGCTTCGGGATTATTTGCCGATCAAGTCGCCGAGCAGACGCTGGCGCTGTTGTTGGGATTGCTGCGTGGAATCCCTATTTTTTATCGCCAACAACAAAAGCGGGAGTTCGTTCGGCGACCGACCGCGGATCTTCATCGCAAGCGGGTTGGGATTGTGGGTTTAGGTGGCAATGGTCGCAGATTGGCGCAGGTGCTAGCCCCGTTTCGTGTAAGCATTCGAGCGACTGATTATTTCCCTGAGCATAAGCCGTCGGAAGTCGAGGAGCTTTTGCCTCACACGGAGCTACTGAGTTTGGCGAAGTGGTCGGAGATTCTTATCTTGACCTTGCCGCTGAATGCTTCGACCAAAGGGATCATCAACCGGAGTGTTTTCGAGGCGATGCCCAAGGGGGCTTGGTTGGTCAATGTTGCAAGGGGTCAGTGTGTCGATGAAGCAGATTTGATCGAGGCGCTGGCAAGCAGCCAGCTTTCAGGAGCGGGGCTTGATGTGACGGCCGTAGAACCGCTTGCTCCGGAGAGTCCTCTGTATGGCCATCCAAACGTTCTGATCACACCGCATGTGGGAGCCCAGTCTGGTCCTAGGTACGATGATTCGACACGTTTGATCTGCGAGAATCTTAAGCGATATCTGTCTGGTCAGTCCCTTTACAACATCGTCGACAAGAGGTTGGGTTTCCCCCACCCAAGTGTTTTGTACTTGCCTGAGTAGATCGGACAGATCGAAGATGCAAGAAATTACGGATCTTACATCGGCGGGAAAATTAGCGCTGGGGCTTGCGTTAGGGTTGCTTGTTGTCGGATTGATTTTGCTTGGTCGGTTCGCAGGACGTGGCGTTGCAACCGAGTCGGAGTATTTGGTTGCGGATCGTAAGGTTCCGTTGCTGCTGTCGATTTTAGCGCTGCTTGCGACATGGTTTGGATCCTCTTCGGTGATTGAAGCTTCATCGAAGATGTACCGGGTTGGATTGAGGGAAGTTTTGCTAGATCCGATTGCATGTGGGGCGACTTTGATTCTGACGGGTTTGGTGTTTGCGGATCGTTTTTGGAATTCGGGTGCTGCGACGGTTTCGGATTTACTACGCAAGGAGTTCGGGCCTTGGGCAGAGAGGCTCAGTTGCATGATCCAAGTCCCCTCTTTCTTTTTGTGGATAGGATCGCAGATGCTGGCCATGGGACAGTTGTTGGAATCGGCGCTGGATGTCCCCCTTTGGATCGCCATAGCAGTTTCTGCCGGGGCGACTTTGGGGATAGTTGTATGGGGAGGGATGTGGTCGGTGACTTGGGCCAACACGGTGATGATCCTTGTTTCACTTGCGAGTGTGATGGTGCTTTTTTGGGTGACTTGGTCGCAGCTTGGTATTGAGCAAGTCGTCGAGGCGGTTCCACGGGGGCATTTCAGTTTGGACGCTTCGAGTCCAAGCAGATGGATGGCCATTGGTAGCGTGCTTGTGATCGGGTTGTTTGGGAATGTGCCGGGCCAGGACATCCAGCAGCGAGTGGCTTCGGCAAAGAGCGCAAGCACGGCTAGGTGGATGTGTATTTGGGCAGGGGTTTTGTATCTGATGTTTGGAATGATCCCGTTGTATTTGGGGATTGCAGCGAGGTATCGATTCTCGGATTCGTTGCAGGAGACCGATTTACCGATTCAGCGATTAGCAGGGCTGTATTTGAGCCAACCGTTGCAGGTTTTATTTTTGGTAGGGATGTTCAGTTTGGCTTTGGCGGTTGCATCGGGAGCAACGCTCAGTCAGTCGTCGATTGTGTCGAGAAACATGCTTGGGCATTGGCTGGGGCACCGGCTCGGTGGAATGCAGCTTGCGCGAGCCAGCACCGTGTTGGTGGTGGTTTCATCGATGTGCGTGGCTTATTCGGGCGAGTCGATCATGCAGTTGCTCGAGTTGTCTTTGGTGATTGTGTTGGTGTCGTTGTTTGTACCGATGACGGTTGCCCTGTTTTTTCCAAGTGGGAGTCCCAGGCCTGGAGTGGGCATCAGCGGAATGCTTTCGGGTCTAGTCGTTTGGATGGCTGCGACTTGTTTTCAGGAATCGGTCGCTATTGCTGCGAGTCTTTTGGGGTTATCGGCAAGTGCGATTGCAAGTTGGATTGCGATCAAGAGGCTTGAATTGGTACGTCCAGCAAGATAGACTTGCGGCTTCCCATTCTTCCTTGATCGGTGATTTTTCTCCCATGCCGGTGGACCCTACCAAAACGATTTACTACCGCCGTGCCCGGTTCACCACGAGGCTCCCAAAGTCGTACCGTTACGCGTTGTCGCATTTTTGGCTCGAGGAGTTGGAGCCCGATTTGTATCGGATTGGGATCACCCATTTTGCCACACGGATGCTGGGCGACTTTGTCGAGTGTGAATTCCAAAAGACTGCTGGTGAGACTATCGAGCCTGGGATGGCTTTAGGTTGGATTGAAGGCTTCAAGGCCGTTTCGGACATCTACAGCGTGATCGATGGTGAGTTTGTCGAATCCAATTCGCTCTTGGCGACCAATCCGACTTTTATGGATAGAGATCCTTACGATCGCGGATGGCTATACATTGCCCGAGGCACGCCCGATGAGCGGGTGGTCGATTCTCAGGGCTATGTTGCTGCGCTGGACGTCGCGATCGATCGAATCTTGTCCCAAGAGCAGCAGGAACAGAAGAAATGTTGACACCCAGATACATCATGATCGGTGGTTTTTTGGGGGCTGGTAAGACCACCAGCATGCTCAAGGCCGCTGAGTATTTTTCCAGTCAAGGGTTGCGAGTTGGTCTGATTTCCAACGATCAAAGCCAGGGTTTGGTCGACACGAATCTTTTATCCTCGAGTGGTTTTGCAACGCAGGAGATTTCAGGCGGGTGTTTCTGCTGCCGTTTTCCTTCGTTGCTGCAAGCGAGCGAAAAACTCGAGCAAGAAGCGCGTCCGGATGTGTACCTTGCGGAACCCGTGGGTTCCTGCACTGACTTGGTTGCTACGGTGGTCTATCCCCTTGAGCAGATGTACGGTGCGCGTTATCGCATCGCTCCATTGAGCGTTCTGGTCGATCCGATTCGAGCGCAGCGATTTCTAGGGTTGCTTGAAGGCAAGACGTTTTCCCCCAAGGTCAATTACATTTACGACAAGCAGCTTCAAGAAGCCGACTTGATCGTTGTCAACAAGAAAGAATTGCTGGACCCATCGAGCTTAGAGCGACTCACCGGCGCGCTTGCTCAGCGGTATCCCAATAGCGAAGTGCTTACCGTTAGCGTCCGAAATTCCGAAGGCCTATCGCAGTGGTTTTCTAAATTGGAAACTTCGCAAAGCAATAGACGCCCTACGATGGAAGTGGACTACCAAGTTTACGCAGAAGGGGAAGCGATGCTTGGGTGGGTGAACATGTCCTGGAGCATTAGCGGTTCGGAGTTCGATGGCAATCGTCTTTTGGTCGAGTTGCTCGAATCGATCCATCGACGTCTAGTCGGTGCCGAGAAATTTGGGATCGCACATCTGAAAGCGACGTTGGTCCCGGATCAAGGTAACGACCTTGCGGTGGCCAATTTGGTCCGTGAGGACGGACAGGTTGAGCAAGCCTATTGGTTGGTCGAAGGGCTTGCCAGTGGGGAATTGACCGTCAATTTACGAGCCGAGTCTGACCCGCAGGTGCTTGGTAAAGCGGTCGAGGAATGCTTGCAAAAAGCATGCCAACAGTTTAGATTAAGTGCGGTGGAAATTCATTCTTCTGCGTTTCGACCACTCCCACCCCAGCCTACCCATCGCCTAGTGCGATGATCCTTTTGGTGCCTGATCGCTCGAATAAGTAGGAATGCATGAGCCAGACCCGTCCTATTCTTTACTGCCGTTGTGCTTATGCCAAGGTTGTCCCTGAGGACGTCAAGGATCAAGTCCTTGAGCGTCTGTTGGATTCGGGCGAGCCATTTGAATCCGTGAGTGATTTGTGCGAGATGTCGGCAAGAAAGGATCCTGGATTGATTCCGCTTAGCAAGCAAGAAGGGCTCAGGATCGTTGCTTGCTACCCGAGGGCCGTCAAGTGGCTTTTTTCGGCGGCGGGAGCACCGATTGACCCATCGAGCATCCAGGCAGGCCGGATCGAGATTCTCAACATGCGGAGCGATTCGTCGGATGCGATTTGCAGCAAGCTTGGAATCCCTGGTGGTAGCGATCCGGAGTCGGACGCATTGCAGAGGGATTAGGATCGTTTAAGGAAACAAGGAGAGCACGAAATGGTTGCGACCAATCCAGAACGTCCACGAGTGCTTTTGTACGAGGGGCGTAGTAGCAAGCCGATGGATGTGGCGCTGAGGCGTCAATTGGTTCCTTCGTTACTGGATCGAGGCTATACTGTAACGAGGATCACCCAAACTGCATCGCTTGGGAATCTTGGCCACACCGAATTGATCGTTTTAGGGAACTTTGAGCAGCAACCCGAGTTGTCTTCTGACAACGCTGCGTTGAGGATTCACACCCGGGATGTCAGCAGCGATACTTTCGAGACGTTGATGGAGTACATCGAAGGAGTCGCCCAGGGGGTATCGCAGGCTCGTCCGCATTGGAAGCCGTGGTTTCCCGTGATCGATTACGATCGGTGCACCAATTGCATGCAGTGTTTGAGTTTCTGTTTGTTTGACGTCTATGGAGTCAATCAAGCCAATCAGATCACTGTGCAGAATCAGACCAACTGCAAAACCGATTGTCCTGCATGCTCGAGGGTTTGTCCCGAGGTGGCGATTCTGTTTCCAAAATACAAGGCAGGTCCGATCAACGGCGACGAGATCAGCCAAGAGGATCTTCGTCGTGAGGCGATGAAGGTCGACATTAGTTCCTTGCTAGGTGGCGATATTTATTCGATGCTCAAGGACCGCAGCATCAAAGCCAAATCGAGGTTTTCCAAAGAGCGCGATGACGATCGAGCTTTGAAAGAGCGCCAGCGATGTTTGGATAAACTCAATAGCAATGTCCAATCTTTAGAAATCCCGGCCGAAGTTCTGTCGAGTTTGCCCAGTTTGGATCAGATCCAGGCCAAGGCTCAGCAGGCCAAGCACAGGGCCGAGCAAGCGTTGGCTCAGCAAGCTTCGTCGAGGGAGTCAACCTCTGGCGGTCCATCCGAAGATCCGTCAACGACGCGTCCTTCCCACTGAAAACCCGCTTGATTAATCCGTTTCGATAACCCGCCCAAGCAAGAACTCAAGCAAGAACTCAAGCAAGCCATGGTCGCAAAACTCGCAGCACGAATGGTTCGAACCGTGGACAAACGGTTGCTTTGGAAGTTCGCGTACAACTTTGGTTTCAAAGGGATGCGATCGGTTCAAAAGTACAAGAAGCGGCTCAAGCAGGGTGTTCATTTTCCTCCGTTTCTGTTCATCTCGATCATCAATTCCTGCCAGCTTCGTTGTCAAGGCTGTTGGGTCGATGTGGCTTCGCCTCGCAAGATGATCAGCAAGGAGGATTTGAATCGGATCATCAACGATGCCAAGAAGCATGGAAACAGCTACTTTGGGATCCTGGGTGGTGAACCCTTTATGCATCCGGATTTGCTCGATGTTCTGGATGCGCATCGGGATTGTTATTTTCAGATATTCACTAATGGCCAGTTGATCAATGACAAGGTAGCCAGTCGATTGCGCAAAGCAGGCAACGCGACGCCGCTGATCAGCATCGAGGGTTCCGAGCCCATCAGCGATCAGCGACGGGGGGCATCGAATGTCTATGACAAGACCCTTCAGGGGCTAAGGACCGCCATCAAGCATAGGTTGATTGTGGGGGTGGCAACGAGCGTCTGCAAAACCAATTACGATTTGGTGAGTGAGGATTGGCTCAAGAAGCTCATCGACTTGGGGGTGCATTACGCGTGGTTCCACACGTATCGGGTTGTGGGTCCAAAGCCTGCACCGGAGCTTGCTTTGACACCTGAAGAGATCGTGAATTTGCGTCGGTTTATCGTTCAGATGCGGACCAAGATGCCGATTGGAATCGTCGAGCCGTATTGGGACGACCAAGGAGGAGCGCTGTGTCCGATGGCCACCGGGGTCAGTCACCACATTGGTCCCTCGGGTGCGATTGAACCATGTCCGATCATTCAATTTGCCAAGGAGACCATCCATGATGGTTCGAGCATTTATCAGATCATGTCCAAATCCGAGTTTTTGGATGATTTTCGCAAGACATCTGCTGCAGCAACGCGTGGTTGTGTGGTGCTTGAGAGGCCTGATTTGGTCAAGCAACTTGTATTGAAACATTCTGCCGGCGACACCACGCAGCGCCAGGCCGCCATGGTAGAATTAGAGGCCCTTGAGTCTCGCACCAGCCAGCATCAGCCCGGAGAGGAAATTCCCGAGAAAAGCTGGTTGTACCGATTTGCCAAAAAGCATTGGTACTTTGGTTTTGGAGCTTATACCTGATCCGTTTGGAAAGAATAGACACATGCAGTTGCCCATCTTGACGTTGCCGCGTGCGGTTCCGGTCCAGCGCGAACGCCAACCCAAAGAGAACATTCCGCAAACGCGGGCCCAGCGCGAGTCGATCCGAGCACGGCTTAGGCAGTACGTTGTCGATGCCAAGTTGGTAGCCCCCTTATCGATTGCGGATTTGCGTAAGCATGCCCAGATCTGTGTTCAAGAGCAGGAACTTGCAGCCATTTATACCGATTACGTCGGAGTGCTTCTCAATAGCGAAGTTTGGCGAGATCAGCTTGCCCGGGTTCCTTACCAAAGACGGCTGTTGCTATTACCCAAGTGCATGCGGATTGAAGACAAGTGCCCTGCCCCGTTCGATGAGTTTGGGCTGTTGTGCAAGCAATGCGGTTTGTGCACAATCCAAGAGCTTCAAGAGGAAGCCGAGCGGCTTGGATATGCGGTCTTGGTGGCTGAAGGATCTGCGCTGGTGATGGCGATCATTGAGACTGGCAAGATCGATGCGATTGTCGGGGTAAGTTGCTTGAGCGTTTTAGAGAAGGCGTTCCCGTACATGGAATCTGCTGCGATTCCTGGAGTAGCCATTCCGCTGTTGCAAGACGACTGCAAGGATGTGACGGTCGATTTAGAGTGGATCTGGGAAACGATTCACTTGACCAGCGACGACACCACTTATAGGCTCAATCTCGATAGTCTACGGGGAGACGTCAAAGAATGGTTTAGCGACGATTCGCTCGAAGAGATCATGGGACCTGCACCGACTCAGACCGAGAAGATCGCAAGAGCTTGGTTGGCAAAGAACGGTAAGCGATGGAGGCCCTTTTTAACGGCTTGTGTTTGGAAGTCGATGGTCGAGGATTCGGACACGCCCGTCCCGTTGTCTCTGAAGAAGCTTGCTGTGGCCGCCGAGTGTTTTCACAAAGCGTCTTTGGTCCATGACGACATCGAAGACAACGACGATTTTCGATATGGGGAGCCTTCGCTCCACAGTGAGCAAGGGGTCGCCGTCGCGCTGAATGTTGGGGATTTGCTACTTGGGGATGGATATGCTTTGATCGCCGATTGCGATTTGACGGCCCAGCAGCGGATCGCCATCACCCGAGTTGCTGCTTCGGGGCATAGGACATTGTGTTTAGGTCAAGGGGCCGAGTTCCAGTGGGCCAAATGCCCAGGACCATTGTCTTGTGCTGAGGTATTGGATATTTTTCGCAAGAAGACCGCAACGGCATTCGAAGTCGCTTTGCAGTTTGGAGCTTTGGCTGCCGGGTGCGAACCGAAGGTATGTGGAATTATCAGTCGATTCAGCGATGCGCTCGGGATTGCTTATCAGATACGAGACGATCTTGAGGACATGACCAGCTCGGACTCGTTGAGTGATTTAGAGGCCATGAGGCCTTCGTTGCCCCTGGCGCTTCTGCATGAGCGGGTGCGCGGTCAAGCGCAGCACCGCCAGTTAGTGGATCGGGCATGGCGCAAGCAATGCTCAGCGACGGAGCTTGCAGAGGTTGAGAAACTGTTTGCGGAGTATCAGATTGCCGACCGATGCAAAGTGCTACAAGAGTCCTACAAAGAGGAGGCGATCCGGTGTTTGACCGAATTGGAGAACCCGAGCGTCAAGGGGCTGCTCAGGCGTGTGATCAGCAAGATATTCACTGTCGAAGTGAAGGATTGGTGCAGTGAGTTTGAGACTAGAAATGCTGCAAGTCGCTCGCCTAGCCCCCAAGTTGCTGGGTGATTCGACCGATTTGGTGGCTGATTTTTTTCGCTCGCAGCACCATCCCAGTGGTGGGTTTTGCGATCGCGAAGGCAAACCGGATCTTTACTATTCCACGTTTGGTATCGCAGGCTATGTGGCTTTGCAAATGCCCCTTCCTGTTGAATCGATCCAAGGATATTTGCGATCGCAGCATCATCGCATCGATGAGCTGAACTTGGTCGATCTATCGTGCTTGGCCAGGTGCTGGGCGTTTTTGCCGAAAAATCTTTGGCCTTTGGATCTGCAAGACAGGACGGTTGCCAGGATGCAGTCCTTTCGCGCTCAGGATGGGGGGTTTTTCACCGAGCCGAGCGAGACCCACAGTTCGCTCTACGGATGCTTTGTCGCCGTGGGGCTTGCACAGGACATCGGTTATGACTTGGGGGGCGAGTCTCAGATGCTCAAGTGCATTGAAGATCGACTCTCGGACGATGGTGGTTATTCCAACAGTCCCGATTTGCCTTTTGGCTTGGTACCCACGACCGCCGCTGCAGCGGCATTGTTTAGGCACTTAGGGAGCAACCAAGCCAGCAGTGTGAGGGATTGGTTATTGTCTCAAATGCACCAAGATGGCGGTTTTTGCGTCGGGCCTGGGATTGTAATGCCCGATCTTTTATCGACCGCAACGGCGCTGCATGCGTTGAGCAGCACGTCGTTTGATCTGGGGCTCATCTCAGAGAAGAACCTCGATTATCTCGACACGCTTTGGACCTCGCGCGGTGGATTTGTCGGCTCATGGGAGGACGACGCGTTGGATATCGAATACACCTACTATGGGCTGCTGAGCCTGGGGCATTTGAGTTTCTGGTGATGCGATGAATCTCCAATTATCGTCCAAGCCCGATGAAATCCACCGATTCGGCGTTCTTTTAGAGAATGCTCGAGGGTTTCTGCTTTCTCAGCGAAACGCACAAGGGTACTGGGAAGGAGAGCTTTCCAGCAGCGCGCTTTCGACTGCGACGGCCGTATGTGCACTCGAAGCCTATGTCTGTGCTTGCCCAAATCTACACTTAGATCGACGCAATTCGATTCTCGACATGATTCATCGAGGCCGCCGATGGTTGATCCGCCACCAAAACTCCGATGGTGGTTGGGGGGATACGCTCAAGAGCCACAGCAACATCAGCACGACTTTGTTGGTTTGGGGTTCCCTCAATACCAACGATGAGACATTGGACAACATAGAAGGCTCCGTGGCCGCAGCGCAAGGATGGATCAAGCAAGCGGCTGGGAGTTTGGAGCCACGTGCGATCGCAAGGGCCGTCAGAGCCCGCTATGGGAAAGACCAGACCTTTTCGGTTCCGATCCTGATGGCTCTGGCCTCCACCGGAAGACTTGGACAGGACCGGCTCGGGGGTTGGAGGTTGGTCCCGCAACTCCCTTTTGAGTTGGCGGCGTTTCCGCGAAGCTGGTTCGCTGCGATGAAGTTGCCGGTTGTCAGCTATGCTTTGCCGGCGCTGATCGCTATCGGTTTGGTCAGGCATTGCAAAGTTCCCAGTCGTAATCCACTAGCTCGAGTCCTTCGTCGCCTGACGACCCCGCGCTCTTTGAAAGTGCTCGAATCGATCCAGCCTCAAAGCGGAGGGTTTTTAGAAGCGATCCCGCTGACAAGTTTTGTCGCCATTGCGATGCTCGAAGCTGGCCAGCACGAGCATCCGACGGTTTCCAGGGGCGTCGATTTTCTGCTCGATACTTTTCGACCAGACGGCAGTTGGGCTATCGATACCCATCTTGCCACGTGGGTTTCCACGCTGTCGATCAATGCGCTGAGCCACTCTCCAACGACGTTCACGGAGTTTCAAAATCAGGAACATTCGCTAAAACGGTGGATTTGCGATCAGCAGTATACCCAAGTCCATCCGTTCACCAACGCAGCGCCTGGGGGATGGTCTTGGACGCCTCTTTCAGGTGGCGTGCCTGATGCGGACGACACCCCTGGAGCGATGCTTGCCCTGAGATCATTCTACGATGCACAGTCGGCGGATTCCCAGCCTGGTTTGCAGCAACAACAGTACTGCAAGCAGGCACTTGCAGGTGCTCTGTGGCTGATGAATCTGCAAAACCGCGATGGCGGGATCCCTACGTTTTGTCGAGGCTGGGGAACGTTGCCTTTCGATCGATCCAATCCTGACATCACCGCCCATGCGATACGCGCTTGGTTGGCTTGGTACGACCTAGCCCCAGGTGCTCTTCAAGTGTCAATGAAACGAGCCATCGAGCAAGCCATGCATTTCCTCAAGGATCGACAGCGCGGCGATGGGGCATGGGTTCCTCTTTGGTTTGGCAATCAGTATGTCCAGAACGAGGAGAATCTCACTTACGGAACCAGCCGCGTGTTGTTGGCATGGAATGAAGCTCGCAAATGGGATTGGCTTAAGCAAAACGCGAGTTTCGAAATCGATGAGCGAATTTCGATCGCAGCGCGATGGCTGGTTGGTGCACAGCAATCCGATGGGAGTTGGACAGGATCGGATCGCGGATCTTTGCGCAAGGAGTTTCTTGATGCAGATCCCAGTCGACTCGGAACGATCGAGGAGACGGCGCTAGCTCTTGAGACACTTGCGGCACTGCATCGAGATGGCCTGCCTCGGGAACTTCAAGAAATCCAATTCCAGGAGGTCTTATCCAAAGGAGTCCAGTGGATATCCCATCGCACCAAGGAGGGGACCGAGTTTCCGCCCAGTCCGATTGGGTTTTACTTTGCCAAGCTTTGGTATTTCGAGAAACACTACCCAGTCTGTTACAGCGTCGCTGCGTTAGAACGATTGGCTTGCTTGTGAGAGTTGTCGCATGAGTCCCCAATTCAACTTTCCGGTTTACCTCGATTGCAATGCGTCCAATCCAATCGAGCCTAGGGTTTTGCAAGCGATTCTCGAAGCGTATGGGGCTTTGCAGGGCAACGCGGGAAGCCCTCATTTGCACGGTCAAAACGCCAAATCGGCTGTTCATCATGCGCGCGACCAAATCGGTCGGGTTGTGAACGTAAAGCGTCATGAAGTGTATTTCACCAGCGGAGC
>JAGWZB010000038.1 GCA_018969045.1 Planctomycetota bacterium
TTTCGTCCAATGGGACAATCCCGCATGGGATTCGATTGGGACTTGAGCATCCAGCAGCATGGCCAACGCGGATCGCCAAGGATTCCTTGCTGCTACATCGCCAATCGGCATTCGAACGCTGCGCATGTGCCCAAGTCTTGAATATCGATCCGCGTGGATACTCAGCAACTCACCACCCCATATCGTTCCATCGAATCCATATCCACTACCATCCATCACAAACCCCAGCATCGGCTCCTGAGGATCGATTTGAGAATCGACTGCAAGCGACTTCAAATGAGCCACGTGGTGTTGCTCATGGAGGCACAGTATTTGCGCATTGGGGCCGGAATGATCCTTGGCAAGCCTCTCTCCTAACTGGGTGGTTTGGTAACCTGGATGCTGATCGACAACCAAGGCATGGATCGGCCCGGAGTCTTGAAGCAGTTTTTCGACAGACTTCTGGATTCCAGACGTCACTTGCGGATCCGATGCGTCTCCCAAATGCTGCATCAAATAGACTGCATCCGAGGTGGAGATAGCCCACGCTGTCTTTAAATCCGCGCCCAAAGCGATTGCGGGTCTAGTCGACGCGTCTTGTCGAACCAACTTCATTCGCATGGGGACATTGCCTCGCCCTAGCCGAATCGGAATCACTCCAGATCCCGTATCGCGAATCACCGGATCGTCAAGCGATTGAACGATCTGTCGATCATGCAGCAATACCGCAGCGACTTTGGATCCAAACTGCAACATGGCTTGCTGGTCATCGATGAGCATGGGCTCACCTGATCCATTTGCCGAAGTAACGATCAAAGGACCGCCGAAACGACTTGCGATCAAATGCTGGATCGGGCTATTGGGTAACATCACCCCTAAAGAACAGTTCAGTTGGGATAACCAAGCTCCGTACTTTGGGTTCTCTTCGAGGCTCGATCGATACCCGACGACGATCGGACGATGCGACTCTTGCAAGGCATCGATCGCTTTGGGCGTCAAACGGACTAACTGCAAGGCAACCTGGACCGATTCGACCAAAAGCGCAAAAGGTTTTTGATCGCGACGTTTAAGCTGCCTGAGCCGAGTGGTCGCTTGCTGATTTGCCGCATCGCAAACGAATTGATACCCTCCGACTCCTTTGACAAGCACGATCCCACCAGTTTGCAAAACAACTTGGCAACGTTCGAGCATCAGCCCTACGGACTGCGCATCCTTGCAATCGATTTTCGGAGACTGGCCCTCTATCCAACTCCATCGTGGTCCACAGCCAAAGCAACCGATGGTCTGTGCATGAAAGCGTCGATTCTCAGGGTTGGTGTACTCCGATTGGCAGGCTTGGCACAAAGCGAAATCGCCGAGCGTCGTGCGCTGCCGATCAAAAGGACTGCTCCGCTGGATCGAATACCTCGGTCCGCATTCAGTGCAACTGATAAAAGGATACAAATACCTGCGATTCTCTACATCGGTTAGTTCGCTAAGGCAATCCTCGCATGGTGCTAGATCCCCCAATGCATCGACCATGAGGGGACTCAGAGCTAGGCTTGTCGCGATCTCGAAAGAACTGGAGCCATCTTCAGACGGTGGCTCGGCCTGGATTTCTTCCATCAGGATCGAGTCGATACGCGCATGATCCGGTAGCCTCTGATGCAATCTCGACAAAAACTCCTCGAGCCGATCGGCAGTTCCCTGGATTTCGATCAAGACCCCTTGAGATCGATTGCGAATCATCCCGCTCAGATCCAGCGACCTTGCAAGATGCCAGACATAGGGCCGAAAGCCCACTCCCTGCAGTTGGCCAGAAAGCGTCAGCTCCCATCGCTTAGCAGACATGATTGCCTGATCCGATAGAACCGGATTCTCCAAAGCGATGGAACCTGAAGAAATCGATGTCCAGCGCCGAGTGGGATTCGATGGCAAGTTCACCTGCGATTTGCCCCAGCACGGAAGTAAACTTGAATCCATGTCCAGACAGCCCTGCGACCACAACCACATTGGCTTGATCGGGCAATCGGTCGACGATGAAGTGCTCATCGGGCGTCATCGTGTAGTAGCAACCGCTCCAGCGCTTGAGCTGGAGTTCGACTTCCGGCAGGTAACTCTGTAGAAAGGCTTCGACAAGCTTTCGATCTTGATCGTCCGGAAAATGCTGACCGTCTGGGATGCCTTCAAGCCATTGGCCTCCAGAGTGCCGGGCAACCTTTAATCCCTGACCGCTGTGATCTGGAAACCCGTAGTAATAACCGGTGGGCGTATCGTAAAAAAAGCAAGGAAATCCTCGTTCTTTTGAATAACTGCCCGATTTGCAGGGATACCAGTACAGATGCTTTCTGAGCACTTGCAAAGGAATCGAATATTGGGCCAGGACTTGGGAAGCCCAAGGTCCGGCGCACAGAATGAGCTTCTTTGCTCTCAGGATCTCTCGCTCGGTCTCCACCAGTACTCCCTGCGAATCGGCTTGCCAACGGATCATCCGCTGGCATGTTCGAATCTGAGCCCCCAGTTGGCGTGATTGCTCTAGATGGGCTGCGACGCACTGCTCGACCAAAAGGTAACCAGCATCTTTTTCCAGGACAACTTGCCAGTCACCCGATCCACGAATCCCTGGATACTGCAAGCATGCTTGGTCGATACTCATCAGCTCGATCGCAAGAGAATGCTCACGGGCGCTGCGCGTGACGCCTGATAAGACGATTCCATCTGCAGGCCCGATTTCAAGCAGACCAGTTGGGAAGTAGATTTGCTTTCCGATCCGGGACTCGAGGTCTCTCCAAAGCTCGTAGGCGCGGATCAAAAGCGGTACATAACTTGGGTGCTCGAAATAGGATTTGCGGATGATACGCGTATCACCGTGCGAACTACCCATCCGATGCGGTGGATCGAACTGATCGACCCCCACAACGCTATAGCCGTGTTTGGCAAGCCAATAGCAAGCTGCAGAGCCAACGCCGCCAAGGCCCACGACGATCACATCGGAAAGCTTCGATGTTGGACTTGCCAAACTCATGCCAACAATGCCCCCTTACCCATTAGGAATAGACAGCCACAGGTTTGCCTAAAACATCGAGTTTGGGGCGAACCCCTAAACCGGGTTCGGTGCTAGCTGCCAACCGCCCGTTGGCTCGCTCAGGGGCTCCATCGGCGATGCTTACAGTGACATAGCTATTGAAATCGGTGCTCGTAAAAAGCAACTCCGTAGGGGTGCTATGTGCAAGGTGAGCGATCGCAGCCGTGACGATATCGCCACCCCATGTATCTTCAATCGTCATGCCGATCCCCATCGAGACACACAGGTCGCGAGCCTGTCGGATTTTCGACAAACCTCCGAACTTGCTAATTTTCAAGTTGACAACATCCATCGCTAAATCGCGTCGGCCGCGCAAGAGCATTTCCAGGCCGTCGATGTTCTCGTCGATAATAAACGGATGGTCGGTTTGTCGGCGCACTGCCAAGCATTCTTCGTAGGTAATACAGGGTTGCTCGATGTACACATCCAGATCCTTGCAAGCTCGGCAAACCCGAACCGCTTCGTGCTGGGTCCAGCCGGTATTGGCGTCAGCAACAAGCCGATCGGTTGGCTCTAGTGCAGCGCGGACCGCATGGATCCGTTGGATATCAACATCGGGATCCCCACCGACTTTAAGCTGGAATCGACGGTATCCTTGGGCCCGGTATCCAGCAACATTGGCCGCCATCTGTTCGGGAGATTCCTGAGAAATCGCCCGGTAGAGATGAAAGTCCTCGGCATACCTTCCACCCAAGAGGGTGCAAACAGGAAGTCCTGAGTGCTGTCCGAGCAGATCCCAACACGCAACATCCACCGGTGACTTCACGTAAGGATGACCCTTGAGTGCCGCATCCATCTGTCGATTGAGTTTATCAAGCTCCAGTGGATTTTGGCCGATGAGTTGTGGAGCAAGCTCGGCCAAACCGGCCCGTACGCCTTGGGCATACGATGGCAGGTAGGCAGGCCCCAGCGGACATGATTCACCCCAACCGACCAAACCGCTATCGGTCTCGATGGCGACGATCGTCGAATCAAAAACAGTGACGGATTTTCCGCCGCTCCATTTGTAAGTGACTTCATGAAGCGGCAAATCGACTTGGTAAACTCGTATCTGTTGGATTTTCATAAGCGAAACGCATAAGTGACGAGGGAATGGTAAAAGCCAATCTCAAGCGTACCCGAGAACCGGTCCTCTGAGGACCCCCATCAAAAAACTGTTCATTTTGCCACGACCATCCCTGACGGACCAAAAATCAGTACACTGATTTCCGCTTGCATCGATTCCTCAACCAAGGGCTAAACCTATGTGTGACCAAGACCACTTCGAAGAAGACCTCAAAAAATACTCTCGACGCGATATCGGTACTTTGGCCGCGCTGGGCATGAGCGCGGCGATCTTCTTTCCACAAGACTCCAAGGCGTTGAAAGTCCAAGAGCAAGACGTCACCATCACCACGCCCGATGGCAATTGCGATGCCTATTTCGTGACACCCGCTCAAGGGGCTCATGCAGCGGTTTTGGTGTGGCCAGATATTTTTGGATTGCGACCAGCATTCCGTCAAATGGCAAAACGTTTAGCCGAGTCCGGATATAGCGTCCTGGTGGTCAACCCTTTCTATCGGAGCATGAAATCTCCAACAGCACCGCAAGGTGCAAGCACCCCGATTCAGGAAGTCGTACCACTGGCAAGGTCGCTTAGCGCAAAGACCCATCAAAGCGACGCGGCCGCCTTGGTCGCATGGCTAGATACCCAACCGCAAGTCGACACCAAGAAGAAGATAGGAACCATCGGTTACTGCATGGGAGGACCGATCGTTATGCGCACGGCAGCAACGGTGCCAGATCGCATCGGAGCCGGTTGCTCGTTCCATGGAGGTGGGCTGGTCACCAAAGAGCCTGAAAGCCCCCACTTGCTGATCCCTAAAATGAAGGCGTCTTTTTTAATCGCAGTGGCCGAGAACGATGACCAGAGAGATCCAGAATCCAAGAAAGTGCTCAAGGAGTCGTTTGAGGGAGCCAAGCTATCGGCGGAAATCGAAGTCTATCCAGCAGCCCATGGTTGGTGCCCCCCCGACACGCGAGTCTACAACAAAGACCAATCCGAGCGTGCTTGGGCCAGAATGCTGGCCCTGTTCGAAAAGTCGCTGACTTAGTACTTTTTCTATTTCAAGTTAGAACCAACTTTGCGCATCGATTTTGGCACGAAGATCTTTCCTTGCGAACATCAGGGCAGATCAGCGGTCTTTTTTACGAACCGCCGATAGACGCTAATATTCGCTGATGACATAATCTGACCAGGCGACCTGGGCCTCTTCTAGTCGGCGCAACTCGTCGTCCGTTGACTGGATAAATCGTTCTCTTCGGCTCATCGAATTCTCCTTTCGTTTCTACTACGGCTCAGCCAATATTTATACACGAACTAGCCATCCTTTTTCTGCTCGATCGCTTGGCCACTCTCATAGATCGCAATCAACCGATATGGATTGCTCAAGTCCTCATTGCTAAAGACAATGACGTGAGGGAGCCGCTCAATAGCTCGCTGTAGATTTGCGAGAGTTCGTTCGAATCGCGCGCGAAGCTTGTCGTCTGGAACATCATGTCCCCCTTGACAAACCCGCATGGCGACCCTTCTGCTCGACTCGTCAGCGCTTTCGATGCGGATGAAGACCAGCACAACGGTATACCCGAGCGCAGCGTAAGAAGCGAGCTGATCTACTTTCTCGCCAACAGGATCGGATAGCACCGTTTCAAAAATAAAACTCTCTCGCTGGTTTACCAGTTCCCTACGGACCGACGTCGCCAATTCGGCTGCCTCATAGGGCAACAAACCTAAAGAAGAGGACAATTCATCGGCGTTGATAAACCGCAAGCCTGCATCGGCTAGGTGACTTTCATAGAAAGTTGACTTGCCAGCACCATTGGAGCCAGCCAATGCTACGATGATCGGCCGCTTATCAAGAAATCTAAATGGCAGGCTCAACGTGGGTCCTTGACAGCAATAAATTCGCGTCCAACAAATCGACCTATCGTTTCGCTGCCATTTGCTTCCATGCGGCAGATCAGTTCCGGGTGGCCAGCGACAGGCTTGAAATGAGGATATGGGCGTTTTTTCAAAACGGCTTCAAGACGTTTTCGGCCCTTCGCCGTCTGTACCTCTGCTAGCAACTCCGATAACGGCCTCTCTCCTCCAGCCATCTGAAGCGATAACGCCCGATCGCCGCGAAGCAAAGGCTCGATCGATTTTCCGAGCCCGGCCCAGAATTCGATCTGCCCAGCAATACTCCGCTGCGAGAATGGCACGACTGCTCGCGCATCGTCGACAAGCTCATCCGATAGTTTTACAGGTTGACCCATGGAATTGACCCTCCAGCCCAATAGTAGCAATTTGCTACCCGAAAGTCCAGTTTGTGATGGTTGATTAAACCCTAATTTCTACCCTAGAGCGATGAAAGAATTTCAGGAAAAATGCGTTTGAGAACTCGGCAAGCCGCTGCGCAGCTAGAGAGTGGATGGTCGAGAGTTGAAAGTAGAGGACCAACGCGCCAAGAACTAACTTGAGGCTGGTTTACAACTCTGATCCGAAAACGCACATCGTAATAGGCACACTCCGTTGTGCCGTCCAACGTATTTCATCAAGTTCAAATCAACCCCTGGCTGACGGCACAGCGGAGTGTGCCTGCTACCTTGGGCTCAGTGGATGTTCGACCAATCAGTGCCCATTAGCGGTCTTTTTCTGTCTGAGAAATCAGTCAGGTTGTTATTCGATCGCCTCCTGCAATCGTTGGATCATCCCATCGGCAAGCCGGCGATGGTCCTGAACCACATTCTCCAACTCCCCAGGATCGTTTTCCAAGTCGAATAACTGGTACTTGGGTATCTTCGTCGGAACAAGCCGCAGGTCCACGTTGTTGGCACGCTGAGAATCGGATCGTATCAACTTCCACTTCCCCTCGCGGTATCCATAAGTCCCAGACTGCCCATTGTCTTGAACGACCAAAGAGGTCCTACCTGGAGCATTTCCGTCAAAAAACACTCGGCTTAAATCGACACTGTCAGGACAGGCTCCCTCGGGAACAACCGCTTGGCCCAGTGCCGCAAGCGTTCGTGGGTAATCGATCGTGCAGATGACTTTGTCGCTAACCCTAGGTGATATGCGTCCAGGCCACCATGCGATCATCGGTGTTCGCACGCCACCTTCATAGACATTGTATTTTCCACCACGATAAGGTCCGTTGGGATCATGATCGCCGAGCGCTTCGATCGCTCGGTCTTCATACCCATCATCCAAAACAGGCCCGTTATCGCTACAGACCAACACCAACGTGTTTTGAACCAACTTGCAATCTTCGAGGGTCTTGAGAATCTGGCCCACCGACCAATCGAATTCAACAATCGCATCCCCTCGCGGACCATGCTCGGTTGCTCCGGCAAACCGCTCATGCACGATCCTAGGAACATGGATCGCATGCGAACAGAAGTACAAAAAGAACGGCTCGTGGCGATGATCTCGGATCCACCTGTCTGCTTCCTGAACCCAGTGATCCGAAAGATCCTCGTCTCGAAAACGGGCCTTGTGCCCGCCGGTGTAGAATCCGATTCGACTGACCCGGTTGTGGATCGTTGCATTGTGTCCGTGCGACCAATTCATCTTCAACTCGGCGCGATGAGTCACTCCCGTCGGGTGATCCTCGCTGGGTTTGTTTTCACCAACCCACAGTGGATCGTCTGGATCTAGCCCCAGGACTCGATCGTCTTGCACAAACACCTGAGGCACTCGATCGTTGGTCGTGGGCATCAAGAAACAATGGTCAAAACCAAAATCCAACGGACCTGGCCGCAGTGTTCCGTTCCAGTCGGGGCCCTGTGGGCCTCCCAACCCCAAATGCCATTTTCCGACGACCGCTGTCTTGTAGCCAGCACTCCGAAGTACACTCGCGATCGTCGGTGTTCCAGCCGGGATAATCGAAGGGCTGTTCGGGGGTGCAACCCCGGTCCCCTTTTGCCGAAACGCATACTTGCCCGTCAAGAGCGAGTACCGTGTGGGCGTGCATGTCGAAGCCGAACAATAACCGCTGGTAAATCGAATGCCCTCAGCAGCCAATCGATCGATGTTGGGCGTCGGAATCGTCTTGGCTCCATAGCAACCCACGTCTCCATACCCCAGGTCATCAGCCAATATGACGATCATATTAGGACGGCCCGAGTCTGGCTTGGCTTGCTTTGGATCTTGAGCCCCCGTATGGGAAACACTTAAAGCAATCCAAATCGTTACGATCCTTAGAACGCCTTTGTAACTCGATGCTTGCATGGTTTTGAGTTGTTCCAATAGAGAAAGCAGGTCCGATTTGTGGTACAGTGTTGGTGGTACAGCGTCTGTGTAGCTTACCTACCTTCCTCCCGCCTTCCTACCCGCCCTGCCCTTGCATCCTATCATGCATCGCCGCTCGAATCCAAATCGCTCACGCTGGATTGCTCCTCCACTGGCCGATTTGTCAAAACTTTTACTTTCGATTTCGCTGGTCCTATCGACCTGTGCCTCCATTTGCTCGGGGTTTGCCCAAGAATCTCCTGAGCCCAATCCAAAGACTGCCATCGAACTTGGCAATCGCAGAGAACTGTTCGTCGACAAATACCTCATCGAAAAACTCGATGGACTGACGCTCAAACTCCATGAGCCCCTTGCCACCGAGCCGATGCAGCAGCCTGCCAACGACATGGAATACGGCACGATCATCCACGATGGAACGCTGTATCGAATGTACACCCGCGAAGGTCGAGGTGCCAAGTTTGACGGGGACGACAAAGAGGTCACTCGATACTGCGAAAGCACCGATGGAATCCACTGGACCCGCCCAAGCCTAGGGATCGTCGAACTCGATGGATCCAAAGACAACAACGTCATTCTCAAAGAAGCTCCCTTTTGTCATAACTTCGCTCCGCTGCTGGATGAGAATCCCAACTCTGAAAAAAGCAAACGATTCAAAGCACTGGCCGGTACGGTCAAATCCGGGTTGTTCGCCTTCGAGTCTGCCGATGGAATCCACTGGACTAAATCGACCGACAAACCGGTGATTCAGTACACCAAGGAATACGCCTTTGACTCACAGAACGTCGCCTTTTGGTCAGTCTACGAAGGAATGTATGTTTGCTATTTCAGACACTTCCTCGATGGCAAACTTCGATCGATCTGCAGGACCACATCCAAGGATTTCCTGAATTGGACTGAGCCGGTTCCCATGCGCCCAAACTTACCCGAGGAACATCTATACACCTCGCTGACGCATCCTTACTTTCGCGCGCCCCATATCTACATCGCCACACCCACAAGGTTCTTTCCAAACGCCAACAATCGAACCGACATTCTTTTTATGACGGCTCGTGCAGATCAGCCTTTCGATAGGACATTTCGCCAAGCGTGGCTCAGACCTGGTCTGGACTCTCAGCGATGGGAAAACCGAGCAAACTACGCGGCTTGGCATATCGTGCAAACCGGTCCAGCCGAAATGTCGCTCTACACGACCCCCTTCCGTAGATTCACCCTGAGACTCGATGGGTTCGTCTCGGTCCATGCCGACGCAGACCCAGGACTTCTGACCACCAAAGTCTTTTCCATGACAGGCCAGAATCTCTCGATCAATGCATCCACCAGCGCCGCCGGATCGATACGTGTGGAACTGACCGATCCGACCGGGACTCCCATCGAAGGATTTGGTTTCCAAGACTGCGAACCCTTTGTCGGTGATGCGATCGATGGAAAAGTCTCGTGGAAATCCAAAGCGGACCTCCAAGCTCTTATCGGAAAACCTATCCGAGCTCGATTCCAACTGACCGACGCTGACCTCTATGCCATCGAGTTTCCCTCGGATCAGGTTCGCCAAGTCGATTTTCGATCCGACGTGCGACCGATCTTCGAACAACGTTGCTTTGCCTGCCACGGAGCCCTAAAGCAGGAAGCAGGTTTGAGACTCGACACGGCCACGAGCATCCGCAAAGGGAGCGATTCAGGTTCGGTCATCCGAACCAGTCGAAAGGAAAAAAGCAGCCTCATTGAAAAAATTACCACCAAGGATGTCGCTTCGAGAATGCCCCCCGAAGGTCATGCGCTCGAAGCATCCCAAATCCAATCGATCACCGACTGGATCGACCAAGGTGCACGCATTCCCGAAGTGGATGCACCCGAGCCAGACCCCAACGAGCATTGGGCTTTTCAGGTCCCTAAACGACCGGCTATCCCCTCTGGAGTGGATGCAGCAAACCATCCCATCGATGCGTTTATTCTGGATACACTTACGTCCAAAGGGCTTACCCCAGAACCCTTGGCCGATCCAGCGATTCGTCTAAGAAGAGTGCACTTGGACCTAGTCGGATTGCCCCCGAGCCCTCAAGAGCTTGAACGATTCCTTGCCGACCCATCCCAAGGAGCCTACGAAAAAGTGGTTGATGAGCTGCTGGCCCGTCCTCAACATGCAGAGCGCTGGGCTCGACACTGGATGGACGTTTGGAGGTATGCCGATTGGTTTGGCAGACGCTATGTTCCCGATGTATGGAACAGTGCTCCACAGATTTGGCGATGGAGAGATTGGATCGTCCAATCGCTCATCGACGATGTTGGCTACGACCAAATGATTCGGGAAATGCTCGCTGCCGACGAGCTCAAACCCGGTGACCCGCATTCGAACGTCGCCACTGGGTTCTTGATCCGAAATTGGTACGCGCTCAATCCCAACGATTGGATGCGTAACAACGTCGAACACACCAGCAAAGCGTTCTTAGGTTTAACATTCCACTGCGCTCACTGCCATGATCACAAGTACGATCCAATCACCCAAGAAAACTACTTCCAACTTCGATCCTTCTTCGAGCCGATCTACGTGCGCCAGGATAGACTGGCAGGCCAAGCCGATCCCGGCCCGTTCCAAGATTACGAGTACAGCACACTCCGCAAAGTCCAACGCCTAGGTCGAGTCAGCGTCTACGACAAAACCGCCGACTCACCGACATGGTTCTACACCGGTGGAGACGAGCGGAACCGCCAAAACGATCGCGGCAGCATCCAACCTAACGTGCCCGATTTTCTTCGAGCAGCTTTCGAACAACCCGTCAGCAACATAGCGCTACCACCCCATGCATGGTACCCCGGTCTCGATCCAATGATCATCGAAACGATGCTCAAAGACGCCGATCAAGCCATCGAGCAGGCCACGTTGAATCAAAATGCTGCGCAAGCTGCCTACGATGCAGCCAGCGCCTCGGATCAAGCCAAGATCGACCAACGAAACAAAACAGAGAAACTCGTCCAAATCCAGCAACAAATCCAGGACTTGGAAAAACAAAACAGCAGTTCAAATCATGCTGCACTGGCTGGCCAGCAGTCTCTCTTGATGGACGCAACGACTGGGCGAAGGATGATCTACCGAGCGATGCCCGAGATTCCCAGGGTCCAGCAAGGTGATCAAATCCGATTCCTGGTGCGGATCCTGGCCGATACGCATTTCAACTTTCAACTGACTCGCAATAGCTCAACCGGCGCGACAGCGACCTATGTAGGCTTTGAAAAAGGTTCGATCAAGTCGTACAAACCTGCATCGTTCGACGAGTTCGAAGTTGGGAGATTCGATCCCAAGGCAGAGTCGACCATGCTGGTGGAACTGACGCTTGATCCTCAAGCCGACCAATGCGCACTAAGAGTCTGCTCCAATGAAGATCAAAAGGTTTTGGTCGACTCGATAAAGATCGCGCTCAATGGTTGGAACCCGGTCGCAGACCCTACGAAAGGTATTTTATTGGATGCCCGTCCTGGCTCGCTAGCCGTCGTGGATGATTGGAGTTACCGACCAAGCAGTAACGATCCGGACATGCCATCCGAAGCGATCATCGAGTTCAACTTTGAACCAGAACTCTACGCGGAGAACTCGGAGCTAGTGGGTATCTTGGGTTGGACATCAGCAGCCAGTTACTCGATCCTTCCAGCAAGCTCGAAAGTGGTTCGCCAAATACCATCGATCGCACACAGCAAACTCCAGCAAGAACTGCAAATGGCTCAACGCGCCGCCGATCGGATGGGATTAGCACTCGAAGTTGCCAAAGCAGAACTCGTCGCGGCGCAGTCAGCCCGCAGGGATCTCCAAGATCGCCTCGCCGCCGAGCGGGCCAAGTACCTCGAGGATCCCAAACCAAATCAGGAAACCATCGATCAGTTATCCCATCATGCCTGCATCCAGGAGAAGACCGCAAAAAGGGATAAGAAACTTGCTCTGCGGCTCGAAGCCAATTTGCAACTTGCAGATGCAGAGTCGAAACCACCTGAAGAAGCCAATCGAGCCAAAGAGATCGAGACCGCCGGTGGTAAATTGGCCAAAGCCCAGTCGGATTTGGATACTGCACAAGCCGACCTGCAAAATGCTCAGCAGCAGAATTCAGCCCAAGCTGCCTACGCGGCACTTTCGCCGATGTATCCCAAGACCAGTACAGGACGGCGACGCGCTCTTGCTGCTTGGATTACTTCGACAAAAAACCCTCTGACGGCCCGAGTCGGGGTCAATCACATTTGGATGCGACACTTCCATCAACCACTGGTCAAAACCGTCTTTGACTTCGGACGCAATGGGGCCCTACCCACTCATCCTGAGTTGCTTGATTGGCTTGCTGTTGAGTGGATCGAGTCTGGCTGGAGCATGAAGCATTTGCACCGGCTGATCGTCACCAGCCAAGCGTACCAAAGACAATCGTCTGGATCGGCCAATCCATCGCAGAACCAGGATCCCGAGAATCGGTTCTATTGGAAAATGAATGCTGGGAGAATGGAAGCCGAAGTGCTCCGAGATTCGATCCTGCAAATCTCTGGCAAGCTTGATCCAACGATGGGTGGGCAAGAACTGGAAAACAAAGACATCTTCACTTCGTGGCGCCGCACGCTGTACTACTCCTGCCAACCCGAAGAAGACGGAAAAAGCTCGTTGGGAATGCTGTTCGATGGGCCCGATGCCAGCGATTGTTACCGACGCACTCAGACCGTGATCCCCCAACAATCCTTGGCATTGACCAATAGCCCACTGGTCCATGAACTCAGCAGTGGGATCGTCATGCAAATCGAGTCTCGAATGCCGCAAGGAACTCAATCCGATCCTACCAGCTTTGTCCAATCGGCATTCGGATCGATACTGAGTCGCTCGCCAAGCCAACAAGAACTACAGCTGTGTTTGGACTATTTAAGCGAATCAACCGATGCGCCCATGCTTCGCGCAAGCCTGGTTCGAGTGCTGCTAAACCACAACGACTTTATCACCATTCGCTAAGTTCCGAGCGAGGCAATCGATGACCTATCGAAATCGAAGAATGTATTTGGCCGACTTTGGCATGGGATTTACCGGCCTTGCCTTAGGGTCGATGCTCGCCCAAGACGGCATCACAAAAAGCGCTTTGGGAAATGACCAAATTGCTCCCATCGCTCCCAAAGCCAAATCGGTGATATGGGTATTCCTCTCGGGTGGTTACAGCCACGTCGAAACGTTCGATCCGAAGCCTGCGCTTAACGAGCATGCTGGCAAGACGTTTGCTCAGACCCCATTTGCCAATCCCGTCGATTCACCGTTGCACAAAAAACGATTTCGATCCGTTCCCGCCGAAGAGATCAATGTGCGCGATGTCTATCCAACGATTTATCCCATGCAAATTGGATGGAAAAAGTGCGGGCAAGCAGGGATCGAAGTGACCGATTGGTGGCCTCACCTGGGCCAACATGTCGACGATTTGTGTTTCGTCCGGAACATGTGGACGACCGACAATGATCATGCCGCCGAGAACCAGATCCATACAGGTCGGCATCGGCTCGACGAGCCTCAGCCTAGCATCGGTGCGTGGGCAAACTACGGTTTAGGCAGCTTCAATGAGAACTTACCCAAGTTCGTCGTGCTCGGAGGTCCTACCCGTTCCGATACGCGGCAATCGATCGACTCGTATTACTTAGGTCCACAACATGCGGGCGTTCCACTGACACTTGACCCAAAGAACCCGCTCCCGTTTGGCCAACGATTCGAAAAGCAGACAGCCCAGCAGCAGGCCAGGGAATTCGAACTCATCGGGAAACTCAATGGTCTTGTTGGTGCCGAGTATCCCCAAGACGATCAGTTACGAGCCCGAATCAAAGCCTACGAACTGGCTTTTCGCATGCAAGCCTCGGTACCTGAGGCGATCGATATGGCCAGCGAAACCGAACCAACACGGAAACTCTACGGACTTGATCAAGAAGCTACCAAAGTCGCTGGCGAGCGATTCTTGGCGGCACGTCGATTGGTCGAACGAGGAGTCCGTTTCGTTCAAGTCTTCCCTTCAGCTTATGGGGTTTGGGATTCCCACCAAAAACTCAAAGAGAATCACACCAAGCTATGTGCAAGCGTCGACCAGCCGATCGCAGGATTGGTCGCTGACTTAAAACAACGAGGACTCTTGGATTCCACCTTGGTCGTGTTTTGCACGGAATTTGGTCGAACTCCGGGTTTGGAACGACGCAGCGGAGGCGTTGACGGACGGGATCACCATCCCAATGGTTTTACGATTTGGATGGCAGGAGCCGGTGTAAAACGAGGTTATGTTCATGGCCAAACCGACGAACTAGGGTACCACGCCTTAGGGGACGGACACTATGTAACCGACTTGCATGCCACCGTATTGCACTTATTGGGCTTGAATTCCAGGAACTTGGAAATCCCCGGACGCAAAAGGCTGGATATCGACCACGGCCAGGTCATCACAGATATCCTCGTATAAGAGCCTTCGGGGAGTCGACACACCGGTGTGGATATAGCACAATGACTCTCAGACTGCCAAGGGATTCTGGCATCGCTTCACCCCACATGAGGCACCCGCAGCAGTCTATTTACCCACCACACGTTATCACACGAAGAAGGATTTATGCATAAGGAAATAAAGCCCAATAGCCAACAACTTGAAAGTGCCAATTCCAGCTGCGTGGCAGTCGTCGTCTCGCAGTACAACGATCAGATCACCAGCAAACTATGTCACGGTGCCATCGAGACGTTGGTCCAAGGTGGAATCTCGCGCGAGAAAATCGTCATCGCACGTGTCCCCGGAGCTTGGGAATTGCCCTTTGCCACCCAAAGGCTTGTTGCGACCAGAAACGTCGCCGGAGTGATCGCTTTGGGGGCTGTCATCAAGGGTGAGACCTCCCACGATCAGCATATCAATCGAGCCGTCAGTTCGGCTCTGATGCAATTATCGCTCGACCACAACAAACCCATCGCGTTTGGATTGCTGACAGTCAATAACCTTGAACAAGCCTTGCATCGCAGCGGAGGCAACAAAGGGAATAAAGGTCAGGAATGCGCCCAAGCCCTCTTGGAGTGCTTGCGATTAGGGAAAGCGCTCGACGAATACGACGAGTAAGAAATCTTGACCGATGAGTAATCGTACTCTCGAAAGGATCTCTTGGACTGGGAAACATTTAGGATTACGATAGACTCGCGTTCGTTCGGGCATTTGGACCAGGCTGCTGTGTATCCTGCTGTGAACGACTGGTACGGACCTATCTCAAGGACCCCAAGCATGCTCTTTCCGATTAGCGATGACGACCGCGATGTGAATATCGTTCCGTACATCACCTACGCCCTATTGGCCGCTAACATCGTTTTGTTCCTTGTGCAAGTCTCCAATCCTGAGTTCACTTACGGTTGGAGCGTCATCCCAAAAGAAATCACGACCGGTGTCGATATCGTCGAACCCCAGGAAATGGTTGTCGATGGGCATGGAAAGGTGGAGATCCCCCAAGCGCCCGGGCCGGTTCCGATTTGGCTGACGCTCTTGTCCTCGATGTTCATGCATGGAGGATTCGGACACATCGCTGGCAACATGCTCTATCTTTGGATTTTTGGCAATAACGTCGAGCACCGCTTTGGCCATCGTTGGTTTCTGATCTTCTATTTGATCTCGGGACTCGTCGCCAGCTTCGCTCAAATCATGCTCGCTCCACAGAGCATCATTCCAAACTTGGGTGCTTCCGGAGCCATCGCGGGCGTAATGGGTGCTTACCTAGTCCTGTTCCCGCACAATCGAGTCAATGCGGTGTTCCTGTACCATGTTGTGACAATCCCCGCGATGTTGGTCTTGGGCATGTGGATCGCCATGCAACTCTTCAGCGGCTATGGATCGATCGCCAGCACGTCAACCTCTGCCGGTGGCGTTGCTTACATGGCTCACGTCGGCGGGTTTGTTGCAGGTGTCGTTGCCGCACTGGCCTACAGGCTAACCCTGCAAAACGAACCTGACTCATTGCTAAAACGGCAATACGAACGGGACCCGATGGCCAGGCGGTTTTGGTAGAAGAACCCGTCGATGCCAAAAGACTAACGCGGATTTCGAGGGTCGTTGGGTAGCAGGATAGGAGTAAGCTCCTTGACGAAGTCTTGGGCATCCCGAAAGCTTCGATAAACGCTCGCGAAACGCACAAAAGCGACTTCGTCCAAGTCCCTCAAATACTGCATGCACAGATTCCCGATATCTTCCGAACCGACTTCTCGATCGTAGTTATCCAAGATGTGGGACTCGATATCGACAGCCAGACGCTGGATGTCCTCCTGCTTGATTTTTCGTTTCCAGCAAGCCGCCGAGAGGCCTCGCTCAATCTTGGCTCGACTGAAATCCTGGCAAGTCCCGTCCCGTTTGCGGACTTGGAGCAAGCCTTCGACCCGTTCATACGTCGTAAAGCGTCGCCTGCAGTGATTGCAAAAACGACGGCGACGAATCGCACGCCCCTCTTCGACGATCCGCGAATCGCGAACTCCGTCATTGTCGTTAGAACAAAAGGGACATCGCATACAAGTTTAGGGGAAGAACTCAAAAAGGAACTTTTCGTAATCCTCCGATATTGTTGCAGAGTTTGACAATCAATCAACATCTGGGACTATCCTCATTGCCTAAAATCCAATTGCGACGAAACTTAAATCTACCTGAAATCCCTCTCTCACTCCTGTTTTCTTGATCACCGAATGTCAAACCTGCCCTCAGACACCACGCAACCTGCCTCCCCATCAGCCTACCGATATCTACTGCTGGCCGGATTGTTCATGCTCGCAGGGATCAGTTTTCTGATTTATCTTGGCCGAGAACGGCAAAGTTTCGCCGGAAGGCAACTTCCAGACCTGGACCTCAAGCCCCTGCTCAACACGACGGTTCCGGCCCAAGATTTGGTATCTAAATACCCCTACAAACTCGTCCACTTCTGGGGGACTTGGTGCGGTCCTTGCCTTCAGGAATATCCGGACATTATCAAGCTTCAACGCAAATACGCCGACGATCCACGCATCGTGGTGATCAGTATCTCCTGTGGCTCGACAACTCCTGAAGCCCTTGATGAACTTGAGTTTGACACCAAGATTTTTGTCCAAGGCGTCGGGGGTGATCTGCCTATCTACTGCGACCCGGCGATGTACTCGCGAATCCAAGTTGCCAATATCATCGGTCGCAGTGGCTTCGCCTATCCGACCACTTTGCTGCTAGATAAACAACTCAAAATTGTCGATGCCTGGATCGGATCGACAGGCCCCGGGGAACTGGATCGCGCCATCACCAAACTGCTCGAAAAGAAATAGAAACTTCGATGAGTCCAGTCCTCAAACCGATTCTTGCCATCACGATGGGGGACCCCACTGGGATCGGCCCTGAAATCATCGCCGGTGCCATCGATCAACCGATCGTGCATCAATGGTGTCGACCCGTCGTTGTCGGACGGACCAGCATCCTCCAGAGGGCTAGCCGTCTGAGAGGATCGGCTACCCAATGGATCGCCTGCGAGAACTGGGAAGCTGTCGAAGTCCATCTTTGTAGCTTGAGTCCAACGGAATCGTCTCTGGCTCAACCGATTTGTTGCTTAGAGGCCGCCGATATCCAGTGCGAACAAGCACCTGACGGAACGATCGATGCAAGGGGTGGTCAAGCCGCTTACGATTCCCTCGTTAGAGCCACTGAGTTGTGCCTGCAAAAACAAGTCGACGGGATCGTCACGGCTCCTTTGCAGAAAAAATCGCTCGATCTAGCTGGCCATCATTGGCCCGGTCACACCGAACTCTTAGGCCACCTATGCGGTGTGGACTCCACAGCTATGATGCTGTTTCTTCCACCCGGAAAACCCAACCACGGTGGCCCTAGCGGCCTAGGGGTCGTCCACGTCACTCTTCACATGGCCCTGCGAGATGTCTTCGAACACCTTACGATCGACAACATCCTCAAAACCATTAAGCTCACCCACCATTATTTTTCGCGTATCGCCGACGCCGAAGGCCGAAAACAGAGCCCAAGAATCGCTGTAACCGCATTGAATCCTCATGCAGGTGAATCAGGCCGGTTTGGAACCGAAGAAATCGACATCATCGCTCCAGCCGTCCAGACCGCTTGCTCGATGAAAATCGACGCTAGTGGTCCCTGGCCCGTCGATACACTCATGCCCAAAGCCGGCCAAGGTCAATTTGATGCCGTCGTGGCCATGTACCACGACCAAGGTCACATCGCCTTGAAATTGCTCGATATGTTCGAAGCGGTCAACATCACCCTAGGACTGCCAATCATCCGAACCAGCGTCGCGCACGGCACCGCCCACGATATCGCTTGGAAAGGCATCGCGCAATCCGGCGGTATGGTCCAAGCCATCTTGGCAGCGGCCAAACTATGCATGGCTAGCACCACTACAAGATCGCCTTAAGCGCCGCAAGAGCCTCTGCGATCCGAGCCTCAATCTGCGATGGTTGCATGCGTATGCCTCGATGCACCACGATAAAATGCTCCCTCAGCGTTTCAAACGATTCCAACACAGTCGCGGCCAACTTCCGTCGACGTGCCTGGTCCAAATACGATCGAACCGCTTCTTCAGATTCTCCGCGAACCAAATACTGAGAATTGAAATCAGGATCGTCAGGAAACTCGATGTAACGGTAACCCACCCATTTGGCAATCGAAGCGGTCCAAGTTCTCCTGGCAATGACCATCTGAGGCAAAGCAAGCCGCTTATCCGTAACCAACAAAACCACAGCGGGCTGGGTGGATTTATTCTTTCCACTACCGACGACCGAGGTGTACTCGCAGACTACAACACGTGTCGTGTCGGTTTGGGCAATTACCGCGACTTCCACTCGCTGGGATCGTCCATGCTTTTTATAAAGTTCGAACTCTTCGAGCCGATCCCAGTCCTGCTCGGGAAGATCAAAATAGACATCCAATCCAAGTTGATCAGCCCGTTTGGCGAACGCTTCGCGACGCTTGCGAGCATAAACACTCGACGCCCATGTAATCAAACCGACGATGGTTCCGATCGCAACAAGGATGAGCCAAACCATGAATGCCCTCTTGAGCAGAACTCGCTAAGGCTTAGCGGTGAGCAACTCTTGGACTTTCTCTTCGAGCGCTTTGCCACGAACATGGATTGCAGCGACATTTCCATCGCGACCGATGAGCATCGTAAATGGGATCGCTGCAATCGAAAGGTCTTGCGCCAAAGCCGTATCCATCCCCATTTTGCTCGGATCTGCGCTGACGAAGTTGTCCCACGGCAGTTTGTTTTCAGCCAAGAATTCATCCAAATCCGATCGTTTATCGTCCAAGTTCACTGCGATGACTTCGAAGCCTTCGGCGTGTTTCTCATCGTAGACTTTGCGGATATTGGGAATCTCTGCAACACAAGGTCCACACCAGGTGGCCCAAAAATCGACCAACACAACTTTGCCTTCGTATTTGGACTTATCAAATGCTTTGCCGAGGGTATCGACCAACCCATCAAACGACAAGGGTTTTCCGATACTTGCGGTTCGTTTCTGAAATCCGGTGATTGACATCTCAAGCTGTGCTTTGATTTCCGAAGTCTTGGTTTTATCCAGTTGAGTCGCCGCGATATCCAGTAGGCTCTTGGCCACGTCGATATTCCCCGAGTACTCGAATTGCATCGCGCACTGAGAAAGCGCCATGGCAGTCCAAGGCGAAGGGATCTTATCCATCAGACTTTTCGCTTTTTCGGTTAACACCGCCGGGTCGGCAGCCATCGCCTGACGCGTGTCGATGACTTGTAGGTAACTCTCGAAATCAGGGAGTCGCTGCATCTTCATTTGCCAAGATCGCATGCCCAGATTCGGATCTGGCACGTCCCTAAACTTGGCCTCAAGGGCGTCGATAAGCTGATCGCATGCGGCACTGGCTTGACTATCTGCTTTGGGCTCTGCAGGAGCGCTGGGATCTTGGGTTGCACTGTTGCCGGCCGATTCACCCGAGAGGGCCCTGGCCGCTTGTGCGACCGCCATGAACACTCCTGGATCGGCTCCCTGGGCCTTATCGAGCAATCCTTTGGCAACCGAAAGGACTTCATACACCGACGCGGTTTGATTGCTGTAGTCACCCGTCAGGAGTTGCAGCTGTAGTCGGAGCGCGATTTTGGCGACTCGAGGATCGTCGTTGCTCGAGAGCTCTTTGCACAGGGCTCGCAAATCATCTTGAGCCGAAACATCTCGGAACATCGCCATCTGCTGGAGCGCTTCGAGCTTGCTGATCCAACCTTTGGCCGTTTCATCGGGTGTTTTGGCGACCGTGCGCAGGCGATCCGCAGCCTTCGCTTTCATTCGCAAGAGGTCCATACCACTGGTAAGAATGGTGTCGTTGTTGATCTGTTTTTTATTGGCGTCGTTTTGTAGATCGAGCATCGCCCGATCGACCGAATCGAGAAACTTCAGCAGATCCTCAGGTGCCTCCGACTCGGTCATCTTCAAACGTGCATAACTTTTGTCTACCGACGAGGGATCGGTTTGTCCGGGCTGAAAGTTCGGCAAGGGGGGCACGCTACTGCTCTGAGCCTCTTGGTTGCTGGCACTGGGTTGGTTTGCTTTGGGTTTAGCAGAAGCAGCAGAGCTATCGGCAGGCCGAAAGCCGCTGGTTTCTGCGGTGACTTCTTTGGTTTTGGACTCGGGCGAACAACCGATGGGGATACCGACAAGAGAACAGAGCAAAAGATGTTTTGCGAAAATAGACTTCTTCGATACGATGGATTTTGCCAAAATGCGTTTCATAACTTTTTTGTGACTCTCTTGACGATGGTTGGAGATTGGTTCGCCCCCTACGCCAAGTAGCTTGAACGAATCGAGCCGACTAGGCAATACTGCTTGATCGAGTCGGACTTTGAATTCCCCAGGAATCTTTTAATTTCACCCATCGACGCTTTAAGAAAACATGGAAAAACAACTTAGCATCGCAACGACCGCGCATCGTTCATTACCCTCGGTAGGACTGGGATTCTGGAAAATCCCAAACGCTTCGACCGCTCAATTGGCGTTCGAAGCGGCCAAGCTGGGCTATCGGCATTTCGATTGCGCGTCGGACTATGGCAATGAGCCAGAGGTTGGCCAAGGGATCTCGAAGATCCTTCAAAGTGGACTGTGTCGTCGAGACGACTTGTGGGTCACAGGAAAACTGTGGAACACCTACCATCGCAAGGAGCATGTTCGGAAAGCATGCGAACGTACTCTGCGCGACCTACAACTCGACCACTTGGATCTGTACTTGATCCACTTCCCCATCGCACTTGCCTATGTCCCCTTCGAGCATCGCTATCCGGCAGGCTGGAGCTATGACCCCGAATCGAAAACACCCAGGATGATTCCCGATGCGGTTCCTATTAGCCAGACATGGGAAGCGATGGAGCGGTTGGTCCAAGCCGGTTTGGTACGCACGGTTGGAGTGAGCAATTTCGGAGTCTCATTACTACGCGACTTGCTTTCGTATGCGAATATTCGTCCAAGCGTCCTGCAAGTCGAATCGCACCCCTATTTGGTTCAAAACAAATTGCTGCGGTATTGCCATCAGGAACAAATCGCCGTGACCGCCTTTAGCCCTCTGGGGGCACCCTCCTACGTTCCATTGGGAATGGCAACTCCAGCCGAGTCGGTCATCGAGCAACCATCGATTCAGAGAATCGCCAAAGAAGTCGATCGGACACCGGCTCAAGTCGTTTTGCGATGGGGAGTCCAGAGAGGCACAGCAGTAATCCCGAAGACCGAAAAGCTCGAGCGACTCCAGGAAAACTTGAGCCTCTTTGACTTTGAATTGACCGATGAGCAAATGGCAACGATCTCCCGAATGGATCGCAACCAACGCTTCAACGATCCTGGCGTCTTCTGCGAACAAGCCTTCGGTTGCTACTACCCGATCTACGAGTGAGCTGTTTTGTTTCAGGATCGA
>JAGWZB010000416.1 GCA_018969045.1 Planctomycetota bacterium
CGGGTAAAGCAAACCGCGGTGTCCATCCGCAACTCGATGCAGTGCCATCGGCAATGCATCGAGTCCAAACGCTTCGCAAGAGGCACAGCCCAGTTCGAATCGAAGCGTCACAATCTAGGCGAGACCATTCAGCCTAGCGACTAGGGATTCATTGTGCAGAAAAACCGAATTCTGTCGCGAATTTGGTAAGAAAAAAATTCGGGCTAGCCCAGGGACTGTCCCCACCTCTTGCGGCTCAGATTGCTAGCAATTGCGCGATGGAAAACCCAGGGACTGTCCCCGGTAGCTGCAATTCAGAATGCTAGCAATTGCATGCTCTAGAATTCAAGGACTGTCCCGGGTCAGAGAGGGATTAATTGCTAGCAATTGCGTTGCCGGGGGCTCGGGGACTGTCCCTGGTGCCTGCAAGGGAGGATTGCTAGCTAATTAAGGGCGGGTCCACTTCACTTTTGCCACTTGCTTTCTTCCTCCAGAGCACGCGAAGCCTAAGGCTTTATGTATATCGGACTACTTAATATCCAACAGTGTGGCTGACCCAAAAGTTCCAGCCATAACTCGACTCGATAATTACCGGACTCCCTGACATTATAATCCAATTCTAAACCTTTGATTTCATGCACAAGCTGCCCAACAGCCAACCCACCTTGGCCATCCTCACCAGTTCGTATCACTTTCCAAGTTGCCTGAAGTGGCGATTGACCTACAAGTCGCGGCATGTCCGAAACTCGGCTGATTTCATCCCATTCCAATTTCGATCCAATGGGGTAGCGGCGGGAACCTTCGATAAACGCTAGATCAAATCCTCTAGAATCTGCAAGCCAGTCGAATGCTACATAAGTGCGACCTTCCTCCAAAGCCTCCCATACAGCTTCCTGCGTCAAATCGCTTACGAGCAAATGTGTACCAGCATGCCTTAAGCTGAACTCATAAGGGTCCAATTGCAATTTCAGTAACACATCCCCAGGCTGGGCACCTTCGGGGATCTTAAGTACAGGTGCTACCAGCAATCGCTCAAGCTTGAGCAACTCGTCTCCAAGTGCATCCAAGACGATCACCTTGTCGTCTTGACCTAACACAACTCGAACCCCCACATTCTGATGGGCGTCGTTTGCAGCCACTCCGGTATGTGGTGCAACCCAGCACAACTGATCCCAACGTGCTAGATAATCGCTTGGATAGGTCTGAAGTGCCGAAAATGCCTCCTGTGGATACTTATCAATCAAATCGGCAGTCTTGATCAACCACAGCGGGTTCTTCATCGAGTCGATCATCCTTTTCTGCTTCTTGAAATCGGCGTGTGTATTGTAGATCTCGACACCCGTTAGCCCTTGGATCTGCCAATCCATTCGCTCCTCGAGGTGGGATAGGAATGCATGCCCGCCGCGATTGCGTACGATCCGCGTTGTCTCCTGAGCATCGGCTGATTCGAATGGCCTAAGACTCATCGTCGGATACACAAGCATCCCTTTCATCTCAGCTCCAGGGATCATCAACACTCCATCGCGAAGACCTCGATGACCTTCTAGATAGAAATCTTTCTCCTTGGATGGGTGCTCGGTGAATAAAAGGACTTCGGTCCCGGCTCGCTTGGCCGCCGCAACTATATCCTCAATCTTTCCTCGTGAATCATGCGAAAGTTCCGAGTGCACATGTAAATTGGCCCGCACGTCTCGAAGCGGTCTAGGCCTTTCGATCGCCTGGCGCTCAGCGGCATACTTCTCGATACTCTGGCGAACGGACTGCAGATTCTTTCGAGTCAGTCGATCGACAGCGTCTTGGGTCACTGCAGGCACAGCGGAAGCTTCTTGTGCCTTTAACTCAACCCTTGCACTAACGGATAAGCACGCTATCCAAGCACTCACTGCAACAAAGAGGGTGGATCGCACTTTTACCTCGACAACTAAGAAGAACACTGGGGTGTTTTGACTCAGCGTAAGTACCGTAAACGTTGGTTAGGTTTAGTTTAGTAAATGAATGAACAAAAGATGCTGGGCGTTTTTGGGGGCTCTGCCCTCAAACCCCCGGGATTTATCGCATTGTGGCCATAGGCAAGTGGCAGGTGTTGGACGGGAGACTCTCGGCCTCCAGGCCCATTGCCCTATCCTCCGGTCGAGTACTCTTAGCATACCTTGCGGCAGCCTTCTGTGCGCGAATTTTTGCTCGATCTTCTCGGGCTTCCTCAAGCTTTCGGTCTCGCACTTCGTGGATCGCCTTCTGTTTACCCGCCAGCATGTCGCTCGGAGTGATGTAGCCTATGGCACTGTGAAGGCGACGATCGTTGTAATCGCTGATGAATTGCTTGACGACGCGCTTTGCCTCCTCAAGCGACAGCGGGCACTTCTTTCGAATACTTTGTGGGTAGTAGTGACTTGTGCGAACATCTCTGGCCGAATGTCCCAATGGATCACTTTGCGTGATCGCTTAAGGGCTCCCCAAGTTCTTTTTCTAGTTGCACGTGCTCGAGGAGCAACTTGGAGACCACGTCATTTTTCTGTTCAGGGCGTTGGAGATGGCCGGATCGGTGGTTTCAACGATTCGATGTTCAAACCGCTTCCAACTGGATCGCCTGCAACCGGATCATCATTGACAACCGGACTCGTCTTCGAAGACTCAGCGCTTGCAGGAATCACACCACCTCTGGACTTATCACCAACAACAATTGGCTCTTGATTGGACGCGGAAGCTTGAAGCATTTCCTCAACCGCATTGGAAACCGTTTTGGAACGTAGTGCATAGCAACTAACACGCCCGGCTCGAGCGATATTTAGTCCTACAACATGACCATCGACATCGACAATCGGTCCACCGCAATGCTGCGGTGCAAGGACACTGTCGTGTTCTATCACCTCCCGAAAGCCAGTCGATCTAGCTGAAATACTGCCGTTGACTTCAAGCTCCGTCGGATCGAGCATCACGTTGGTCAGATCCATCATTTGGGCTTCGAATGACATCGATTTGCTATCACGATTGACGTCTACGGTGATCTTCTTTCCCGCTTGAAGCGTCATTAAGAAATTGAGGACTTCTTGGCGAGTCTCAACCTCTTTACCTTCAATTCTGATAATTACATCTCCTTGCCGAATCCCCGCCCGATCGGCCCCACTGCCAACGACTACATTCTCAACTAAAGGACCTTGGTGGACTGCAGAGAGCTGAATCCCAAGCAGTGCCCGTTGCGACTGGATGTTTCTTTTCTCGACGCTGACTACCCCCAAAGCCAAAGGTAAGGAACGAGAATCGGCACTTGCAATCCACCCCCCCAAAGGGACGTTTGATTCGATATCCCAAGCGATTGCCGGAAGGCCATCTCGATCGATTTTAATCAAAGCCAAGTCTAGTTCTGGTTTGCGAATCTTCACTTGACCGGACAGCTTCGTACCGTCATGCAATCGCACCTCGATGGGCTTCTCCGGAATTTCGGATGATTTCGTCACGATCCATCCGTCGGCTCGAGCGATGGCCCCTAGTGCCAATTGCCGGTTTTCGCCAAAGATTTGAACGGTGGACTTCCAGTGTTCGCCGATCGCTTCGCGGAACGCTCGAAGCGTTGCGTATTGACTTCTCTGATGAGCTCGACTGCTGAAAAACCGGTTTTCGCGACCTTTGCCCTGCCCCCCCTGCTCGCGCATTTCTTGCTGCACCAAACGAAGGGGAATGGGGCTTGGAATTGCGGTACTGTTATCCTCGGATTCGTATTGTTTTGAATCGCTTTTTTCTTCAATCGACTC
>JAGWZB010000417.1 GCA_018969045.1 Planctomycetota bacterium
AGACAGTTGGCTCAATCGCTTATCGATGCCGCAAAACAAGAGACGATAGTCTTGGACGGCACAGGCGTCAGACTCGACAGCCAGAACGCATGGGATTTCCAAGTTAAAGGAGACTCTCAAACAGAAAGTGGATTGAGATTTGGCACCGAGGGCAAGTCGCAGGAGATCGATTTAGATCAGATCATCAAACTTGCAGAGCAAGGGCAACTCATCATCACATTAACTGCCCGCTTAGGACATCAGGCCACCGCGCAGCTTCCCCAGCCAGAACTTTGGACATCAGGCAATATGCAACAACAAAGCGGCAGACAGGTCTTTCCGATTGCGACGGGCCAAGATTCAGTAATGCGACTCAGCGGTCGGTATTTTGGTGCGGATGCTTGGGTCTTTGTCGACGGCATGAGAGTTCCTGGCAAAATTAGGATTGAACCAAACGATGAGGTTCAAATCGAACTTCATGAACTGCCAAATCCAGGTATGCACTTCTTGCAGGTCCAGCAACCTCATGGATTTATAAGCAATGATTTCGTTTTCTTCACGGCAAAAGATAGGTCTGCTGCCTTGGCTTTAAGAGAGAAGCTGGATCAACCGCATAGTGAAATCGGAGCGATTCGTCGCGCCTTGGGGGATAAGACAAAGATCAATCAGAGGATATCCGGAGGTTCTACGCCGCTTGCTCAAGCGGCGTTATGGGGGCAACTGGGGCTCGTCAATGAACTCCTTGCCAATGATGCAGATGTAAATGCGACCAACAGTGACGGTAACACTCCGTTACACCTGGCTGCGTTCATGTGCCATCAGGAGGTCGTCGAGTTGCTTGTAGCAAATGGAGCGAAACTCGATACCAAGAACCACAGAGGTGAGAGCCCATTGGACGTGGTCAATGGAGGATGGACCGAGGACCTTGCCGATTTCTATCGACAACTTGCTGTTTCACTCAGTCTTCCTGTAGATACGACGCGTTTGCAAAACGACCGGCCCAAGATGGCTCAATGGTTGAAAGAGGTTCGATAATCCGCAAGACTCGATTACCAATCATCGGTACGGAAGGGGGAAGCCGGCAGGCCATCTCGATTGTAGAGATTTGCACCTTCGGGATTCATGCTCATTGCATACCGGACCGCTACAGGGTTTGGAACCTCAGGATGCGTGCAAACTACGGTCGCTCCATCGATCTTGGCATCCGCCCAGTACCATTTGCGGTCTTGACCTGAAATTGCAAAACGCTCAAGGGATATCGATCCTGTGAATTCTACGGGATTGCGACCCTTTTTTGTTCCTGCAACAAGTCCTTGACCGACATGATCGAAATAGACGATCGCTTGATTGCCAACGACTTCAAGTGAACGAAACAGAGGCCCGGAGGATTGGATCGATTTAGAGTATTGATTGGCAAGAGCAAGGCATGCAAGTCGCTGACCGATATCGAATTTGTTTTTTGGATGGATGTCATCGGCATCACCCACATCGATCGCGACGACCATACCTGTGTTAGACAATTCCAAGCATTGGCGCTGAGCATCGCGAAAGAGAGCCCATCCATCGGCTAGCCCAGGATCGTTGGTGGTTTTTTGCCAAGAGGCCAACTGAACAAAATAGAAAGGTAATTCTGGATCTCCAAACCACTCACGCCAATCCTTGAGCATCGCGCGTTTCTTTTCAAGATATTGAAGACCGTCCGAAGCGTTGCCTGCGTTGTTCTCGCCTTGGTACCACAATACGCCTCGGAGTGAAAAAGACTTAAGTGGATGGATCATTCCGTTGTGAAGTGTGACACATCGGGGTCGAAACATCTTCTCGCCAAACGGGAATTCGGGGATCGCAGGTGGCATGGGTACCTGCAAGCCGGCTTTGATGGCTTCATTAGATCTGGCAGTCCAGTCTTCGACCTGCGGGATGATGGCCTTAAGATCTTTCTGATACTGCTCCAATGAGTCACGCATCATCCTTGCGTAGGGCTTGAGTGCTGGAGTGTTCAGGAGGGTTTCTTGAGCCATCCAGCATTCGATGTTTGTACCCCCGACGCTCGATCGCAACAGTCCTATAGGGATCCCTGTTTCCTGATGAACTCGGCGAGCAAAATAGAATCCCACAGCGGTAAATCCGGGAGCGGTTTTTGGACTGCATAAAGTCCACTCCCCTTTGACGTTCTGCTGGGGTGTTGAAGCAAAGTTGGCTTCGACGCCAAAGTGGCGGATCAGAGGAAAGTTGGCTGATTGGATATCTTCGGTTGCATCGCATCCACCTAGCCCCCATTCCATATTGGATTGACCACTGCAGAGCCAAACGTCACCCACAAGGATGTCTTTGATGACAATCTCGTTGTTGGCTGAGATCTTAAGTTCGATAGGAGTCGAAGTTGCTGGCAGTGGATCTAGAGTGCAGTTCCAACGACCGTCCTGGGCAACTTGGGTTTTTCCGGTGAGATGTGCAAGGGATACTCGGACCGATTCGCCTGGTGATCCAAAACCCCAGATGTGAATTGGACGATCGCGTTGGAGGACCATGTGATCTTTGAAGAGAGCCGAAGTTCCTACATCGGCAGTGGCTGTCGATACCAAAGCGAGTGCTTGAAGTGCCGTGACCAATGGCAGAAAAAATGTGAGGTAAGTAAATCGATCAATGGCTGTCATGAGGATTTAAGAGGCGTCGGTGTTGGATTTGAAGTCGCTAGTTTAGACGCCAATTACGGCGAATCCTAGGTACCAACCAAGGCCCTAGGCTAAAAGGCGACTCATACTCTTTCAGTCGGCGGTCGAGCAGATCGCTGACTCGATCTACCGCATCGCAGCAACCAAACCGGATACGATATTAGCTCATGGGGTTCCTACGCAACCAATGATTCGGCAAGATCACCGGGTGCTTAGTACCGAACCAGTGACGGTTTCGTAGGACCGCGTGCCCAAGGATAGCCAGCAATCGTTTCGGTGCAATCGTTTCGGTGCCAGGCACTCTCTAACTCTACCACTGGGTGCCTGGCACCCCTTGTCGGTTAACCGGTGCCAGGCACTTGCCGGACCGCCAGGTGAGTGCCTGGCACCCCGAAACCGCCCGATTGCCGCACAAGTGCCAGGCACCCTAGGCATTTGAGGTTATTTTTAATCAAGCTTGCTTGACAGCTTTGTAATATTCGCGGACTACATCGGCACTTTGCCCCGATGACGATCGATACCCAGAGCCATCGCAACGGAATTTGCCTAAATTCACGCTAAGTAAATAAGCTCCAAGGGCTCGCACAAGCTCGATTGATCCTTGGGTCAAGATTCAATCAGCATCAATGAATAAATGCATTGGTCTTTCGTGATGCGAACTCATGATCGCCAAAACCTGTGCCAAACGCCCAAGCAGATCCAACGGTACGAGATTTGAGCTCCAAGAATGCAACTACCCCATTTGAAGCTCTATATATGATACCGATTTACCTAACTGAAATACTCCCTGTACCCATCCAAATGTCCTCCACGGAGGTCAATCCATGATTAGGAACATTCATCGATATGCATGGGTGTCTAGGACGCAGTCGATGGCTCTTGCGTTTTGACTGTCTTTGACTCGGATTTTGACCTGCGGTATCGTTTGGTTTGCTCGTCATACTCTATCGGATTTTCACTGTAAAAAAGCCTGCATTTCATGCTGTGCAAGGTTCGTTTACGCTCATTCCGCTGGGTCTCCTTGCGCAATGTCTCCGGACTTCCGACAAAATATCCGTGGCGAAATATA
>JAGWZB010000039.1 GCA_018969045.1 Planctomycetota bacterium
TCATCTCCGTCGTTATCGATAAACTCAAAAACGTAAGGTGCCGCACTGACCAAAACCCGGTTTCCTAAGACACAGATCCCTAACGCCGAATCGATGTCTCTACCTTGATAAAACACCTTGGTTTTATCCATCACTCCATCTTGATCGGTATCCTCAAGAATCAAAATACGGTCCCCTTCGGGCCTTTCACCATTGTGACGCCGATAATTAACCACTTCGCACACCCAAACACGACCTCGATGATCGATATCCAGATTGGTTAAGCTCTTGAGCATGGGCTCTGAAGCAGCCAAGGTCGCTTGAACTCCCTCTGCCAGTTTCAATCCCGCCACTGCATTCTCCGGCGAGCGATCTTCGGCAGGGCCCGCCGACCCTTGGCCTATCCCAGGCGGAACGCCATCGGCGGCGATATGGAACATCACCGAAGTAGAAGTCCCGTTATTCTGCGAAACCCCTCCTTGATCCAACGCGCAACCAACTTTGAATCGAAGCGCATCGTCGGGAAGATCAAAAACAATCGTGCTATTGGCATGTGTTCCAATCCCTGGCAGGACCTTGTCGAGAACCTTCAATGGACCCCCGCCCGCATTGGCATTCTTGCGCACATCTCCCCATTCACTTGTGGCCGACACCCAATTCATGTCCAACAGCGATTTTTCGCCAGAACGGGTTACCAGCTTGGGCTCGACCCAATCCGACCAATCGCAGGCAAATCCGTCGTCACCCGCAGAAACGATCAAATAGAGTTTCTTGACGCCTTGAACGTCGACGTCCGCATTGATCCTATGGCCCGGGGTGCTTGAGTTCATCAAAGGTGAGGTAAACAACGGACGCCCTTTGGGCTTGCTGGCTGAACTTGATTTCTCTCCAGGAGCGATCCCGAACTCCTTGGCAATACCAGTCGGGTTAAAATTCCCCGGAACTTGTTCGTCTTGATTCTCGACCAACTCAGAGGCCGACCGAGTCTCAACGACCGAACCCTCTGCGGGCACTTCGATGTGGGCTGTCCAAAGGATAGCGTTGGAAACTAAACGCGTCGGTTCAGTTCGCCCCCAATTCCAATGAAAATGCCCTCCGGTATAGCCAAAACCTCGACTACCATTGGGGTTCTCCGAGGCCCACGCCACATGCTGAGGCTCTTTCTTGGCCACCGCTCGGCGAACGTCAGGGTTGCCACTATGAGCACCATCGGGTCGATTCATCGTTTCCTCAGGTGCAATCGCTGAGAGAATCGGAGTTACACCCTGCATGTTCTCTCGAAAACGCATGTGAAAGTACCACTCGTCACGCGTTTCAAAGGGCTTTACTCCTCGTGTGATCGGGTGCTCTGGTAACTTATCGAACTTGGCAGTCCAGTGCGGATTGACCGACCAGTGGGTTTCAAAGTACCCTCCGAGCCAGCGAACGAATTCCGGTCCGCCGCGATCCTTGGGCACCTCGACCGCATAGTGAATACACACCAGCCCAGCTCCACGCTCGAGCTGCTTGTTGATCCGTGCAAGATGCGGCAACGAAGGGTGCCCACCTCCACCATCGGAATAAATCACGATGGCATCGGCGTTATCCAGCGTTGAATCATCCGCTGGCCATCCATTGCGGAGAACTTCGACCTCAGCCGTTGGAACGGTTTTTTTAACCGTGTCTGCCAAGATTCGGCATCCGGCATAATGCTCATGGGATCCAAAGTCGTGGCTTCGTCCACCCGCAATAAAAACGATCTTCTTGGGAACAATCGGGTCTGCCGACTGCACCTGCTGGACCAAACCAAACCAAGAACAAACCGTGAAACCAATCAGAATCCAAGATGCTCTCATGGCCAAACTACTCAAGGGAGGGATAGATTGAGGAAGGATCGGCAATCGCCAGCGATTATCCTAGTTTCTAACGATTCTAAAGTAAATCACCCCTCTGTCGTTCAAACTCTATCGGACGGTATCGAGCTTTCGGTAACGATCGAGCGATTCTTGGTACTCTGCAACACCCTCAGGGGATAATACACCGCGGCTTCGATCCAACTCGTTTTGCACGCGATCGATCAGAAATTGCTTTTCTTCCAACGTTGGACTTAATGGTTTACCTGGGACATCGAACCATATCGGAGCCGTATGAGCAAATCGCCATCGACCAGGACTGGGCTCTTGCCAAACACGGACAGCAACCCACGCCGTCGAATCAAACCCGCTGGATCGCTCCACTCGGATCGACCAAGACCCGTCGGGCTTTCGAATCTGACCATCGACCGAGATCCGCTCAATCTTGCCGTTGACGATCCACTCAAGCGAAGCGATCGGTCCATCGGCATGAGCCTCCACCTGAATACTCCCCTCTTGGCGATGCATCATTAGCATCGGACCTGTGCTTACAAACGACCGTCCCTGCCTCAAGCCCTCGATCCAATCCCGATAGTGGAACCCTTGGGGTAGATGCACGTACACTCGTCCGTAACCGACCGGTACCGGATGAACCCCCGATGCCGTTCCTGCAGAAGGCTGCAATCGATAACCGGAATTGAGCAAGCACCAATACGTGCGATGCACGAACTCGATCCAGTCCTTCTCTGTGCCAACTTGAGGATCGCTCCTCTGCATCCAATCCGGGGCCGGTGTATTCCACTTGGTGAACGCAAATTCTGTTCTCCACATGTGATTATTCGCTAGCTCATACGTCAAACGGTTCCCCAGCAGCGAAGGCAATACCATCGCGAATGGCCAATCGTGTTTGTCCAAGTCCAAAATCGCATTCTCGCGATCGGCTTGCGCCAAAACCTGTTTTACCGGTGGTATGCCTACCTCAAAAGGGGTCTGATGGTTTAACGCAAACAACGCACCCAACGTATGCGATTTGCCTTGAACACTGAAAATCTCCCATTCGGTGTTCTTAGGCCAAATCACATGGCTACCATCCAAACCGATCAGTTCGCTGGGCAAGCGTGAATCGTCTGGATCGGTGCGATCCCCAAGCTTCGCATTGCGATCATCCCGCGTGGTCCAATAGACCATCGGCAACGCGACATTCAGATCCTCAGATTGCATGGCATGCTTCAATCGATCTATCTTCATGTGAACATGAGTGTCGCCGCTATACCAACCTTGCTCGGCCATATTGACCCATCGCTTCAAGCGTATCTGAAGCTCAGGAGTATCTTTTCCAACCACCAACTGCTGCGTCCAGGGAAAATACTCTTTCCCTCGCTCCACCGTTAATGTGTACTTGCCTGGCGGCAATCGAAGCTTGAACCGATGAGCCGAAATGCTTGTGTGAAACTCGTTCGACTGCGGATTGATCCAATTCTGCTTCTCATAACGGATCGCTTGCCCCTGAGGATCACCCGACTCAGCGAAAAACCATTGCCCCGATTCGCTCTGAAGGTACATCCGGCAAGCTACCGGAGAACCAGTCTGATCATCAAGCACCTGGCCCTCCACCACTTGTTCTTGTGCCGAATTCCAAATCCTATCGATGCGTTCTAATTCCGCGTCAATATCGGTCCCTTGGTAAAAAGACATCCAGCCATGGACCGACTTGGTTTGTCCCGGTGCAAGATCCGGGAAAATCGGATCGGAGTGTAGGCATGGACAAGGGGCGTTGCCCCAAGTCCGATGATTGGGCTCGAACCCAAGGATCACCCAGCGATTCCCAGTCGAATTCCTACAGGCGGCCAGCGACCCTCGAAAAATTTTGTTGTCGTTGGTTTGCTGATCAAAGTCCTTGCAACCCTTGAGCATCGCGCACATCTGCACGCGTAAGTCCGATAACGGTTCAGCCGTACCGTTGGTCAGCGTCATTAAGATGGCTAGATGGTCTCGGTGTGGTACCGCATGCAACTGATACGAAATCTGGTTCGGAAGTTCCCTACGCAGGAAGTAACTGCCGTCGGCCCGATGAATCCACTCAAGAGGCTCAAGCTTTGTGTGCTGCTTGTCCCAAATCGTATCGATATGGGTATGGGCCAAGTAAGTCAAACCGAGGTTGGACCAGAGGGCTTCAGGTGCATCCAACACCACATAACTGGTTGGATCCCAGGGTGTAAACACACTGAGTTTCGTCTCCCTCTGGGGCTCAATGGCACCATCGAGGAAACCGATCCGAGGGTGCCGACCTCCCGGGTAAGGCAACACAAAAATGGGTGGGTCGACCTCGGCTAAAGGTTTAGTGCTCGGCGAAATGTTCCATCGATTCAAGGCTTCCTCGAGACTTGCCGGCTGCAAGCCTGTCACTTGCAAAATCTCTTCCCTTTGGTATCCGTGGTACCAAACCATATTCTCAAGCCAATGCCTAAGTTGCGTCTGGGTACTGCTAGTGCGAGTCTGCGCCGAAGCAACCTCCTGAGCTTCGATCGCAGGCGGGCAAACGCTCGCGAAAAAAGCGACCAACAGAACCGCCGCTTGCAAAATGATGACTCGCATAGACATAGAACGTTGCCCAGAGGAATTCCTTAAGTACCAAGCTCCTTAATTCGCCAGTTGATAAACCGTCGTCGTCGTTCCCTCAATATTCTGAGACAATTTTTGGCCCCCGACGCTCATGTTCATTTTAAGTTTCTGACGCTGAACCGACTTCGAGAGACATCCGAGTTCGACGTCGAAGAGGATGTCGCCATCGCTTCCGGTATCCTCCATCGTGATTTCAATGCCCGCAGGCGACTGCAGCAACTCCGTTACCGTATCGGTATGAATCTTCGCAAATTTACGCCCCTGCTCCTGGACGATCCCATCATAACGAAGCTTTAAAAGACTCTTGGTCTGCATCCCATTGGCGTTGGTCGTGAACGTTTGCTCCCATGTTCTTCCAACCGGAAAATCCCCCTCAGGAAACTCGACCTGTTGCTGAAAAGTCGCCTTGAGCGATTCGGCACTCAGGGGATTGGCTGGAGAAGACTCTGCTTTCTGGATCGCGTCGGGAACCTTCAGTTCGATCAGATTCCCTCGCTTTCCGAGCTTCAACGAAAAAGGGACTCCCAAGACAGGCTTAATCGTTGCAGCCATCTGCTTACCGAGCGGATCCTTGGGGTCACCTTGCTCAGAATCGTATTCCAAGTTCATGAAGGGAGATTTCATCGAAGTCCGCACACGTTTGACTGTCTGCTCGATGTAAAAGCTATCGGAGACCGCATCGATGACCTGCCATTGCGCTTGGATCGATTGCTTCATGGGCATTTCTTGAGTGCTCCCATCGGGCAACTTCATGCTCGTGACCATATCGTTGACAGTTTCTACTGTCAGAGTTTGGCCTTTTTTCAGTTTCCACTCAAGTGTTTGCGCCGAAACAGGAACTGCCATACAAGCAAGAAATACGATAGACAAAGCGACTGCAAAAACCTTCATAAGCTTACATCCTGCAAAAAACCACTCGATAGCCACGAACGACTAGAACACTTCCTACTTTACCGAAACCTGGGCCCATTGGAACCTAGGCATGCTACTTGGGCAACTGGGGGACAAAAATCCCAATATCGAGGCCGAGCAACCTTTTTTTTGGTAAATTAATTGCCGGTCGTAAAACCCATTTCAGCCCCTTCCCATCAAGACAGCCTCTCATGACACAGCCATCCTCACGCCGTCGTTTTCTCAAGCAATCCGCAAGTGCATCGTTGTCCATTGGCGGAGCGGCTTTGGTTGCCGGATTGCTCGAATCCCCATCGGTAGGATCTCCCATCAGACATCGGAATCAAGACATCGTCACCGGATCAGGACAATATCAGTACCGGGTCAAACACCAGTTTGTTCAATTACCCTCAGAGTATTCATGGCAAACCACCCATAATGTCGCGGTCGATTCGCAAAATCGCATCTATGTGATCCACGAAGGTCGCGAGAACCTTAAAGACCACCCCTCCATTTTTGTATTCGATGAACAAGGCAAGTTCATCCGAGCCTTCGGTAGCCAATACCAAGGTGGAGGTCATGGTCTGGAGGTCAGGAAAGAAGGAAACGACGAATTCCTCTACGTCTCGGCTTACCAACAAGTCAAAGCGTTTTCGAAACTCACATTGGATGGCAAAGAAATCTGGTCCAAGCGTGCGCCCGAGGAGTCCAAAATTTACAACCAGGAAGAGTACACCGCGCCCAAGAAGGTCTGGGGCAGAGATCGATTCATGCCGACCAATTTCGCATTCCTGCCTACCGGAGGCTTTCTGCTAGCCGATGGTTATGGTGCTTTTCATATCCATCGATACGACGACAACGGAAAATGGCTCAGTTCGTTTGGAGGCGCAGGCGATGGGACCGGTAAGTTCAATACGCCCCATGGATTGTGGATCGATGATCGGGACAAAGCCAATCCAAGGATCGTAGTTACTGATCGCGCTCATAACACGCTTCAGATATTTGATTTGTCAGGCAAATACCTCCAGACCATCGGTGGATTCGGACTGCCAGCGAATGTCGATTGCCAAAAGGATCTACTGCTCGTTCCAGAACTCGGTGCCCGTGTCTCGCTGCTAGATCGCGGCTATCAGGTGCTCGCCCAACTCGGGGGGGATGTTGAGCGTGTCAGAGATACCAAAGGGATTCGGGAAGAGGAGTCTATGTGGGTCGATGGCAAGTTCGTGCATCCTCATGACGCATGTTTCGATCTAAATGGCAATATTCTCGTGGCCGAATGGGTCCGCACCGGACGGATCACCAAGCTTGAAAAAATTAGCTGATGATTTGAACCAGAGGCGCATTCTCTGGTTAGATGATGTACTGTTGTCGAAGACGACTCATGCAATCGATCAACGGTCTGGGTCTTGAGTTGCCATCGAACAACCCGGCGTTGGGAAACAAGTGGTTTATTGCATCGCTTGCTTGATTCCAAATGACTCCGTGGACTGAAGGTTTGGCGATAAGCATTTGCAGGAGTTCCAACCCATTGGGTGGTAGCTTAGCGGCTGTATTTACTGCGTTAGCCGCGCATGCTTGCGCTACCTGCGTGCCGAACAAATCTGGATCGGTATCCTGCGACGCATCTAGTGCCTGTGCGATGGATCGATGCCCCGGATAGCTCCAGTTGGACACCAACCCATCGTGGAATTCCGTGAGGCGATCTTGTTCACTGGACAAGGGTGCCGATATTCGAACCAAAAGCGATTTTTCAAGATCTTGCCAATGGTCAATCAAGTCGGAGATATCGATCAAATCCCGAGGAAGGGTCCCATAAGGCCAGCAGTTTAAGTTCAAATCCAAACCGATGCCCGCGATATCCCGATCGTGAGCTTGAATCAAGCTTCGAGCAAACCGAAGCGGATCGATACTCTCATAACCTGAGGTAGTCCGTCGAGCCATGTACTCAGCCGCCGGCAAGTTGATACTAAAAATGATTGGGGTCTTTGTATCGACACTCCGAATCGCTCCGATGATTCCCGAAGCGAGCCGGAAGGCTTGTTCATCGGAAAGTTCCAGATCTTGGCTCGCATTAAGACTTGAACTGGCATCCCATAATCGCACTTTGCCTGCAAACTGCGAGACAATGCACGCAACTCTTGTGCAAACAAGCCGATAGACTTGGTCGAATGGCATCGTTTCATCAATAAAAGCAGGCAGTATCCCTTTTTGAAGTGAAATCAACGGACCGCCGATGACCTTTATATTGTTCTCCTGAGCCCACTGAAGCTGCTCAAAAACAACATCGTCATCCGCAAGTTGATCTGCACCATGGGTGATTCTTTGAATCCCCAAATCGACACTCACCGCGTTGCACGCGGGTAAAACCCCTTGGGCTATCGCTTGCCATTGGCCATTTGCAGGCAGTTGTACCCCAAAGAGTGTCTGCATTTTCTCACCCGATTGAGATCGAAGCTGCAGGAGTTGAGATGTATACGCTCGTGCTAAAGACCTAGAAGCCTCGATCGCTTTGTCGATCGCAAGTTGCGATGGATCGCCCTTGGGGCTATCGGAAGCTTCATCGATCACAGCATGCACAAAATAGTCCAACGCCTGTTCCATCAAGGCATTGTAAGATGCTGGGATGCGTAGCCCTCGCAGATGCTCCCAATCAAAAGCCCTGGTTCGAATTCGATGGATGGTCCCTCGGGCAAGTTCCAAACGCAACGAGTAGGGAACCAAAGAGCTCTTCAAAGAGGTGGACGTAAGTACGACGGGTCCAAAATCAAATGTCGGCCAAGGGATTGAAAGTTTGCAGGTGTCTTCGGATTCGTATTCGATCGTCAAAACATCGTCTTGCAAAACATTCACCGAGGGAAGCGGTATCCCTTCAATCGCAGTCGACACATATGCCGACTGCCAAAATCTTGGATCAAAAACTGCAGCCTCGGGAATACGGAATCTCAATGTGCCCATAAGCCACAGATTGGTTAGGTTGCTTCGAATAAGTTTCGCTGAAGCTTAGGGCAACAGTGTACTAGATTGTGAACCAAAAACAACAAACCGCTCGAGGGCCGAAGGATTCAAAAGTTAGAGGATCCGAAGAAACTCAGTCACCGCGCAGTTTCAGATTCAAGCCGGTGAGCTTCTCGCGAACTTCGGTCAAACTAGTGACACCAAAGTTCTTGCACTCCAACAGATCATCACCGGTTTTGCGGATCAACTCGCCGATGGTGTTGAGTTGCAATCGGACCATGCACTTGCGAGCCCGCACCGATAGATTCAATTCAGAGATCGGACGATCCAATAGCATTTGCTGTTCGGGAGTCATGCCCGAAACGTCCACGGGCGGTTCGGCTTCGCGCTTCTCATGCGCATACTGACCCAACGAGAGCCCCTTGCCAGAGAGCATTTCCTTGATCTCGACCAGCGAAGTTTCTCCGAAGTTCTTGCTCGACAAAAGGGTTTGTTCAGAGACTCGGGTCAGATCACCAAGGGTACGGATACCCATTTTCTGTAAGCAATTTCTCGATCGGACGGAGAGCTCGAAATCGGTCACAGGCACATTCAAAAGTTGTTTCAACTTCTCTTGCTGAAGCTGTGCATGCTCATCGACCGACTCAGGCCCACCAGCGATTGCATCTTTAAGATACATTTTGGCGACATCGTGATTCGGGCAGGTTTCCAAAACTCTGCGATAGCAAGCTTGCGCTTTCGGATACTCATTGCGGTCTTCATACATCAAACCCAGGTTCAGGAGCGTTCCGATGTGCGATGGCATCAACCCTGCACCGCGTTGGTAATATTCGAATGCTTGCTGGTCGTGACCCAAGCGATCGTACTCGAGAGCAAGACCAAAGAGGGCTCCACCATGCTTGGGATTATGCTGCAATGCTCGTTGGTACAGCGCAATGACTTCGGGAAGATTCCCACCAATGGAAGCCAGGGTTGCAGCGCGTTGGTAAGGGTACTCTGGGTTTTGCTCGACAGGTCCAAAGATATTATCTAGCAACTGAAGGGCTTCTTCTTTGCGTCCGAGATACCGAAGCACTTCGGCGCGGGAGAGTTGGCACCACTCGGGCGTATAACCAGCCTTCTCGGCGGCTTCGAAGAAATCCAAAGCCCTCTGGTATTGTTCGGTCTGGAAACAGATCCTACCAAGATAGTACTGAGCAAGCGCTCCGCCATCACCGTGACGAAGGGCTCCTTCGGCTTCCGAAAATTTACCAAGCAGACACAAGCACACACCGAGCCTTACGTGGGTCGCAGGCGAGAGCCCCTGGGACTGCTGCAGCTCTTGGACCGCATCGCGAAAGAGCGTCAGTTGGGTCAGATCTTCTTCGATCGCTCGGGAAATCCGCTCGATCTCCGCTGGCCCAAACGATTGATTCGAAAGTACGACTTCTCGGATATCGATTGAAGATTGCACAACCATAAATTCAGGTGTTCCGTGTTGGATTCAACAGTCTGGGATTCAAAAATGGGATTCAAAAATGGGATTCAAATGAGTCCAAAAAGCCGGCAGTGGGAGTCGAACCCACAACCCCCGCATTACGAATGCGGTGCTCTGCCAATTGAAGCTATGCCGGCACCCCACGAAAGAGGGGAGATTTCGTTCATTTTGAGCACAAAGGATAATTGCTCGATGGCAGAGAGGTCAAGTCCCCTTGCAGACTGAGTTTACGCGCTGCGAGTTAGGCTCGGATTGCTCGCGCCCATCGAAGCGTTGGTTTGCGATGAAGCGGCACGCGACTTATCGGGAAACCTGTTTCGATACAACCAACGTTCCCACCACGATGCGACGCGAATCCGCCTATCCTTCAGGGAAACAACGTGCTGCTTGCCGGTCCTAGTTTCCAAAACCAGATCGTTTTCTCGCACTTCTCGAACCACCCAGTATTTGTCAACTTCGTAAGAATACAGATCTCCATTGGGAGCCGGTGCGATATTTTTGGCTCGTTTTCCAGGCGAAAGACCATATTTCTCCCGGGTGCAAATCACCCAATCGTTCTCTTTGAACCGATTCTCCATGACAGACTCCGACCCGCCTGAATTTGAATTGCTAATACTTTCGCCACGCTACCAGGAACCGGCCTCCCGAATGCCTAGCTCCCGAAGCTTCCTTATTTTCTACCATGAGCGACCTAAGTCCAGTCCAATCATGGGCTTAGATGAAGAATATTCGATGAATTATCCATTCCTTTATCCGTTGCGATAACCGGACACCGGGGATATGCTTATTGAGTCAATGCGGTAGCACCTAGCGATCCGCAGCGAGAATCTACCTGTCGATATACGAAGCAACGAATCGAATACCATCGCGTTATGTCAGACCACTGGAACTTGCTTGCAGATTTGCTCGGAACTCCCAACCTCGGTAACCGCTCCAAAAAGTCGGCCAAATCCGAGCCTGCCGAGCCGCCGACCAAACCGATCGAATCGGCCGAAAAGCCAAAACTGGAACCTGCTAAAACGCAGCATCCAAGCCCAACCAAAGCCCAAGACGATCGACGCGAAGACCAACCCCCTGCGGCCCTCGCCGAACCCGCCAAAGAGCGATCGCTGATCCAGAACTCCTGGGACGCATTGGCAAACCTGTTCGGAATAGCCAACGAACCACTTGCCGAAGTTCGACCAGAAACCATCGAAGCCAAAACGGAAACAAAAACAATATCCGCTTCGGAGAAGCCTACCAAATCAAAACGTCCCGCCAGCAGCATGTGGGGTCATCCAAGCGAACCATCGCTCGATCCCCAGGAAGCCCCCAAAGGGAAATCTCAGCACTCCGATGCGACTGTTTTGCCATCTTTCTCCAATGCCGATGCTGAGCCTGCAGATTCAGTGCCTCAAGGCGATCGACGCGGGCCAAGACGCTCTCCAAGAAGAGGGAAAACGGAATCCTCCGATACCAACACGAATCCAAGAAATGCCGAAACAAGCCAACCGACTCGGCAAGCAGAAGATGTCTCACCAAATCGTCCGGAAGACCGCTCAGAAATTCGCTCGGAACGTCGGACTGACAATCGCTCAACGAGATACTCAGGCCGTCAAGAGCGCGGAGACTCTCGCGATAGCTCCAGGCGTGAATCCTCGCACGATCGGAACCGCCGTCGACCCTTGAATGATGATCCAGCCCAAGAGCAAGAGCGTTCCGATCGCAGGACACCAGCGGCTCGCGAATCTCGCTCAAGAGAATTCGCCCAAAGCGATCGCTTGGACCAACCCGCCCGCGAGCCACGCGGGTTTCGAGATCAAGACCGCACCTCCAGATCCCCTCAGCAGGATCCGCCCCGAAAGCGCCCCAGTTCAGGTTTCGCAGCAGGGATCTCCGACGAGATCACCGACGAGGATCTTGCCCCCGAATTCGGCTCGGAATCCTCGCAAAACCCACAAAGTCACGATGAAGACTCCAGCCGATCGCCTCGACGCAAGAAACGTCGCAGTAGACCACGTGAACAAAGCGATGTCACCTCCGATGATTTGATCGACACAGCGGATTCAGACCGAACTAGCGAATCTTCAGAGTCTCGCCCCCGACACGGTAAAATCCCCACCTGGACCGAGACCATAGGGTTTGTCATCCAAGCCAACGTCGCAAATCATCAAAAGCAATCTTCCAGTGGACGAGGAAGACCCAGACGTCCCAACCATTAAACATCTCTTTGCTCCGAAGCCAGCCCCATCAAGTCTTCGGATATCTCTAGTTTCGACTTGATGCCACCCCCCCAAATGTGGGATAATCCATCCCCCCATTTCGATGGGGTCCCCCCCATCATCCGGGGGGGTGCATCCCTATCTCTAGGTGAGCTTCGGACCGTACCTGTTGTCGTGATCCAACGCCCACCTCCTGAAACGCACCCGACCGAAACAAAGGAGCCTTTATCATGTACAAGAATCTCAATGCACGCGCTTTGGGGATCTCCGGCAGACAAAGCGATCTGATTGAAATAGCGATGACCTACGGCTTTCAAGGCCTCGATATCGATGCTGTCGACCTGCAAAAACGGACCGCACGCGCCGACTTCGATCGTGCCTCGAGATTCCTAACCAGCTCCGGAATGAAGGTCTCGGCATTCGATGTCCCCTGTGACCTCGACAGCGACGACAAAGAGTTCGATGCTTCCTTGAAGGACGTCGAGGCCGTAGTCTCAGTTGCTGGTAAAGTCAAAGCCAGAGCTGGTATACTCGCGATCCCCGCCGGGACAAATCGGGCCTCTTTCCCGCAGTATTTTGAGTTCGTGCGGGCCCGGATCCAGCGCCTTGCCAGCATCTTTGAAAGCAACCATGTATTACTTGGACTCTCGATGTCGACGTTTGAAGATTGCCGCGCCGACCGCCAATTTTCCTTCATCCACGATGTCGACGGAGCCCTCGCCTTAGTCCAAGCATGCCAGTCCAATTCGGTGGGGATCCTCGTGGACACCTTTCATTGGACGGTCGGAAAAGGGACTTGGGAACAACTCGCCAGCTTACAAGGGCACAAAGTTGCCGGGCTAAATATCGCCGATGTGGCGACCGTACCTGACATTAAAGAATCGAAAGATTCTCTCAAGCTTATCGCGGGCAGCACCGGTACCATCGACAATGCCCGTTTTGCCAGTACCCTGGCCGCAAACGGCTATGACGGACCGATCACCAGCAGCCCAAGCCCATCGAATTTGGGTTCGATCACCAGGGATTCGATCGTCTCGAAGGCTCAGGATGTGCTTGATGCAACCCTTAGCGCTGCAAACTTATCGACGCAGACGCGTCGGCCCGAGTGGATCGCATCCCAAGCTAGTTCGGCCCCAGAAATCTCCAGCCTCGAAGACCTGGGCTGATTGGTGCCGATTCTGCCGCTTTTAGCGCTAGAAACAGAACGCTTTGTTTTTTGTGCTACACTAAAGGTGGGGATCGTGCCCCCACCTTCTGAACAGTTGGCACAAGCCCTGATCGTTGGTCCAACGCTTGCTTTGGCAATGCAGACTCAGTTTACCTTCGGCTCAGTGGAGTTTTTAGACCATGTCAAAATTGACCCTTCGCGTCGTGCAAGGGGCTGACCGTGGGAAAGTCTTCGGCGATTTGACTCCCCCGATCTCGATCGGGCGCGAAGAAGGGAACACCATCCAGCTTAACGATGAACGCATCAGTCGCTACCACTGCAAAATCCTCCTGGATAACCAACATTTGGTGCTTACCGATCTGGAAAGCACCAATGGGACCAAGGTCAACGGACAATCCTGCCAATTGAGAATTCTACGCTTTGGCGATCTCATCCTCGTCGGGCGTAGCGTTCTGCTCTTCGGTGACGCTTCCCAAATCCGAGGACGATTGAATGAAACCAATCTGGTAGGAGAACAACCCAAAGGCGATCCACAGATCGAAGCCGATTTCGAAATTGACTCCAACATCGCCATCGAACCTGCTGAAATCTCCAACCTACAATCCCCCCCCTCCATCCCGGATCGACTCAGTCCAAGCCAAGCGGCCCAACTTGCCGAGCTGCTCGAATACATCCACGAAGGGATCGCTGAAGTGGTTGATGGGATACAAAGCAATGACCAGCGAGGCACCGTGAACGTATCACAAAGCAATTGGCAAGCCTTGATGCTTGTCTACTCGAACCTCTCTGAGTTGATTCGATCAATCGCTGACCCCGAATTCAAATTGCCTGGTTGATCCCCTTCAGAGAGTTCCTAAGCCAAGCAGGCTTGGACGACGTTTCCGTGGACGTCGGTCAGACGATAATCTCGACCACCCCAACGGAATGTCAAACGCTCATGATCGATTCCCATGAGTCTCAAAACCGTCGCTTGTAGATCGTAAACACTGACGATGTCTTCGGTGGCGCGATATCCAAACTCGTCGGTACTTCCGTGACAATACCCCCCGCGTGTCCCACCTCCTGCCATCCAAATGCTGAATCCTTGAGGGTTGTGATCCCTGCCTTTACCCCCTTGGGCAAAGGGCGTACGACCAAATTCTCCCGCACAAATGATGAGAGTCGAATCGAGCAAGCCGCGGTTTTGCAAATCATCGATCAACGCCGCAATTGGTTGATCGACAACGCGTGCATTCTTGCGATGCCCAGCCTCAAGATTGTCGTGATCGTCCCATGGAGCAATAAACCGGATTCCTTTGACGCAAGTGACTTCAACAAAACGAACACCACTCTCGATGAGTCGTCGGGCCAACAAACACTCCTTGGCATACTGCGACATCAAAGGATCATTTGAGTCGACTCCGTATTTGCTGAGAGTTTCCTTGGTCTCATCGGCAATACTCAGGATTTGCGGAACAGCAGACTGCATCGCCATCGCGGTTTGGTCATTGCGCAGGGATGAATCTAGGATCTGCCTGTGCTGAGATCCAGGTACTTGCGAAGCTAAAAAACCACGATCCTGGTCATTCAAGAAATGAAGCAAAGCGGCTTGCTGCTTGGGATCCCGAGCCGACTGGATATTTCGAACTGGATCGCTCCCGCTGAAAGTGTCAAAAATCGTGCCGGCATGGACTGCTGGCAAGAACGCATTGGAGAAGTTTTCGGGACCACCGATCGGCAACAATCCACCATTGAGGACGACATAGCTTGGTAGTTGCTGATTCTCACTACCGAGCCCGTAGCCCAACCAAGCTCCCATCGAAGGTCGCCCTTGGGCCGCGAATCCCGTATGGAGAAACATACAAGCCTGGGAATGTTCAGCGAATTCACTTTTCATCGAACGTATCACGCATAGCCGATCGGCATGCTTGGATAAATTCGGAAACAACTCACTGATTTCCAACCCAGATTCCCCATGCTTGGAAAATGCAAACGGACTTCCCAAACACCTACCGTTTTGATCAAACTGCGTCGCATCGATGCTCAATGGAAACGGCTGTCCGTCGAGCTTGCTAAGCTGCGGCTTGGGATCCCATGTGTCGACCTGGGACGGCCCCCCATCCATAAACAAAAAGATCACCCGCTTGGCCTTGGCAGGGAAATGGATCCCAGCTTCCCCTTGAGCCATCGAAAGCTTGGAAACCAACGACAACCATCCGATCCCAAACGCCGCGTTTTTCATCCAGCGACGCCTATCTAAGCCTTGCATGCAAGGGTGCCTCCCTTTACTTGACATACCAAACCTCCTTCAAATTAAACATCGCATGAGCCAGTACATCCCAAGCCTCTTGATCAGTGCCTTGGGCATCCAATTGGCTCACCAGCAATAAGGAGGACTGAAGCTCTGAATCAGATGGACGGCGACCTAGTAACCGTCGGTACATGGCCGTGACTCGATCCTGCGGATCTGCGTAAGTACTACAAACCCTCGCGCTCCACAACTTGGATTGCTGCAAAACAAAAGGATCGTTCAGTAGCATCAAACTCTGAAGCGGACTGTTGCTTGTGTAACGTTTTCCGGTAGTCGCTATCGGCTTGGGGAAATCAAAGGCCGTCAAGAATTCATCTGGGAAATTACGTCGGACCTCAAGATAGATCGATCTCCTTGAATCACCATCGATCGGACCGGCAGGAGATTGTTTGTTCGGCTCAAGCACCGATTTGTAATAGTTCCTGGTCGATAGCCCTCGATCAGGACGCTTCAAATTACCTGCCGTCCAAAGCATCGTGTCGCGAACCGCCTCGGCACCAAGACGCTGAAGTTGCCAGTGCGAAAAAAGAAGGTTGCCAGGATCATGTTCGATGGCAGTCGATGTCGGCTGACTAGACCGTTTCCAAGTCTCCGTCAAAAGAATCGCTCGAATCAACTTCTTGGTGGACCAACCCTGATTCACAAAATCGATAGCCAATCGATCCAGCAACTCCGGATGGCTTGGGCTCTGCCCCATTCGACCAAAGTTGTCCACGGTACTGACCAAACCCTGCCCAAAAAGCCAACACCAAACGCGATTGACGTAGACCCTTGAGGTCAATGGATTGGTTGGACTGGTAATCTCCATGGCCAACTGCAACCTACCGCTTTGGTCCATGCCATAAGAATCCGATTGCGATCCGAGCACTCGCAGGTATCGACGTGGCATCGGCTCGCCTGGTTGCTTGGGATCGCCTCGGCCAAGCCAGGGTTGATTGACGGGCATGTGATCTTCAATCACCCCTGGAACCCAAGTGGGGATCGGTACCTTCGCCTCTACCTGCTTGTACTGCTCAATGGCATCAAGCAGCGGTGTGGGCATTTTGCGATCCCAACCCAATAAGTCTTCGGCGATCAACGCATTGACCCACCGAACGTCATTCCGGGAGTAAGTTCCTTCAGCCAAACGCTGCAATGCAGCTTTGGTACCGCCGATCGTAGCAACAACGGGATTTTGCCAATGGTCCCCTGGAACGTTTGGAAAGGCCCAAGTCGATGGTGGCTGATATCCCGCCGCATGCGCTATGACCATCGATAGGCCAAAGCTAGAACGTCCATCGGACCGGTCCAAAACCCCGGGATCCTTGACGATGCCAACGTAAGGCTTTGCATCGCGCGTTAGCAGTTCGATGTGGGCACGAAGCCCTTTCCACTGCGGTCGAATCCTCATGGTGACCCACTGCATCAAGTCCGATCTGAGGGTTGGATTCACGGTATCAAACAGCAGCGAATCTCCTTGGAAGTTCTCAATGACCAAACGAGCACGCGCGCTGTCGGTTCCTCGACAAAGCAGGGAGATCGCATCAGAATCGATGATAAAATCCGGAGACCGCAAACTCCCCGATGCTCGATCCGACCAAAGGTTGCTTTGATAGCCAGGTTCAAGCAAACGGCTCATGGGGTACTTCCTCTGGCCATGAATCGACCAGCGTGCAGGTTGCCCTGCATCGGCTTTTGGCATCCGGACGGCTTGATCGGGCATTCCAGCCCCGTCGATCCTCCAAGCATCGATGGATCCGTTTTCTAGATCGAACAGAATCGTTGCATTCATGGAAAGTCGATCCCAATCGGATTGATTGCTTCGATATTCCAGAACGAATTTCCCAAAGAGCTCTGGATCAGCGCTCCGCTGGTTGGTGAGAACCTCAAACCATCGGCCCAACTCCTTGCCCTTTGGATCGATCTTCCATCGAGCCAGTGACTTGCGCCAAGAGGACTGAGTACCGACAAGATCCTTGACATCCTCCCATTTCTGACCCAACTTGAACTCCTGGTTATCGACTCGCTCTTGAAGCCACAGGCAAGCTTGCGCAATTTCGTCTTCCCACTGAGGCAAATGCTCGATCCAGTGACGTATCCATCGATCGCTAATTTCATGTTGAATTTTCTCGAGCTCCTGTCGATTGGCGGTAAAAAGCTCGGGAGAATCGACCGCTCGCATCGCGGTTCTTGTGCTGCGAAGTATCCCATAAAGAGAATAATAGTCTTCGTCGGATATAGGATCGAACTTGTGGTCGTGGCATCTTGCGCATGAAATCGTCAACGCTTGGAAGGCTTTACCGATCGTATCGATTTGACTGTCGATCACCGCAATCTCTTCTCGCTTGACATCGATAGGCGTTTGGTTGAACTCGACGAGTCGATAGAAGCACAATCCGATAAGCGACTCATTGAGGTTTAGCTCTGGATTCCTTCGGGGCTCGATCAGATCCCCTGCAAGATGCTCCTGAATGAGTCTTTGAACGGAAATGTCTTGAGCAAAGGCACGTACGAGATAGTCCCGATAACGATAAGCGAACGGGAGGTAGGCGTCGTCTTCAGAACCGTGGGTTTCCGCATACCGAACAATATCCATCCAATGCCTTGCCCAATGCTCGGCAAATTCAGGTGTATCAAGCAACGTATCGACGGCCTGTGTCCATGCCGCTTGGGCTCTCAACTCATCGACCAGGAGTTCCCTGAAACGATCTAGGAAATCAGGATCAGGCGGTAAACCACATAGAACAAGATTCAGTCGGCGAAGGAGCGTGCCTGGATCTGCCGTCGGACTCGCAGATACACCGGCGCCGTCGAGCCCATGGCGAATCCAGCGATCGATCGCAGCGGTCGTGGAATCCTGAGTGTGAGGATCGGTCTTTGGAGGGGTAAACGCCCACCAAGTGGCTCGTTCGCGATAAAGGGACTCCCACGCGTTGACTTGGCTTGGATCCAGATCCTCGGGTTTGTCGCGGGGGTCATGGGCTCCTTGCAAGATCCACTTTCGAAAAACTTCGATCGTCGCTGGAGAAAGCTTGGGAGATTTGGCCGGCATCTCAAGTCCCGGTTCCAGGTGCTCGATGACCCGGATCAGCAGGCTGCTATCTGGGGCACCGATCTGGATTGCAGGTCCAGAATCCCCTCCGACTTGCCAACCCTCACGCGAGTCCAATGCCAAGCCGCCACTTTTTTTGCCTTGATGATGACAACTCAGGCAATGCGCATGGAAAGCCGGTCGGATGTGCGTCTCGAAAAACTCAAACTCCTGTCCCAAACTCTGCGAAATCGCAACGAGGATGAAGCTCATCTTTGTTGCAAAAAAATTCAGGGTGGTCAATCTACGCCGATCGTTCAAACGAAACATCAATCAAAGAATCAATTCAAAGGGGTTTCAAAATCGACCAACTACAAGTCCATTGGCAATATTCTACCATCTTATTGGGGGCCTCAGGAAATACTCTGGCTACCCAACAAATCCCGCGAATTATCAGAAAACGCGATCGCTGAAAAATAGATCCAAGCGTTTCGAGTACGATATCCAGAATCGCCAAGAATCAAGCGGCCATTCAAAGCGTCCAGACCCAAAATGCCTCTAGCAAAAATTTGGAGAATCCCCCGCCATGAGTTTTAAGATCAAAGTGGTATGTTGCGCGTTGGTATCGCTCTGGTTGCAAATTCAGCCCAGCAAGGCCCAAGACGTCCTGAGGAATGTGCCTTATCACTCGCTGGCTCATTCCAGACATGTGCTCGATGTCTACAAACCGACCGGTACCAACGAAGGAAAACCCCTTCCGGTTGTTTTTTGGATTCATGGTGGCGGATGGCAAACCGGCGACAAATCCGATGTCGCAATCAAACCCAAGTACTTTAACCAGAAGGGGTACCTATTCGTCGCGTGCAATTATCGACTCTTGCCAGATGTGTCCATGGACGTTTTGATCGACGATATCGCACAAGCGATCGCATGGGTACAGAGGAACATATCCAAGCATGGAGGTGATCCCGAATCATTGATTTTGGGCGGGCATTCGGCAGGTGCCCAATTAGCAGCCCTGCTGTGTACGGACCATCGCTATCTCCAAAAACACAACCTCTCTATCTCTTCGCTTCAAGGTTGTATCCCTGTCGATGGTGACACGTATGATATCCCCAAAATCATATTGACCGCAGAGCATCGCCATGCCGTCTATGGTGGGAAGATGCCCACGTTTGGCCATCGCCAAAAATTCGGAAACGATCCCGAAAAACACATGGATTATTCAGCCGTCACGCACGTGGCAAAGAACAAGCAGATACCTCCTTTCCTGATCTTGTACTTCTCTGGAAATCCCGACACGACAGTCCAAGCCCGCCGGCTTGAGACGGTCTTGAAAGAATCCGATATCGCCGTAACCGTCCATGGCAAACATGACTCGAATCACTCCAAACTCAACGATGACCTTGGAGATCCAGCCGACTCAGCCACCGCAGCACTCGATAGCTTTTTAAAGAGCATCTCGACCAAAACAAAGTGAAGCAAAAAAGAAGGTTTTTATGAAACTGCGCATTGCGACTTACAACGTCGAATGGATGAATAATCTGTTCGTACCGGGGAAGGCAAAACTGAGAACATCCAAAGGCCAGGGGATGGGCCGACAAGTCGATTCGCCTTCAACCGTAGCCCAAAAAATAGCTAGCCTCATCGATCTGATCGATCCAGAGTTACTGGGTATCCAGGAGGGACCAGCGAAAATCGAACAGATGAATTTTTTTGTCGAGCAGTTTCTTGGAGGTCGATTCGAAGTCTATGGTGTGGAGTCTGGCGCTCAAAGTATTTACGCCTTGGTGAAGAAAAATCTCGATCTGAGAGTCCGCCAAATTCATCCCGACCATCGTCTCTATGAACTCCTAGGAACACCGACCCCATTCCAGCCTTGGGGAGAATACAATTCAGCCAAACGACATCGAATGGACCGGCCACCCGTGATCCTGATGCTAGGAAAGAAAGGAGTGCGCCCCATCGAATTAGTGGTCGTTCATACAAAGAGTCAGTTCTCTCAAGGGCTTACCATTCGTAAGTTCTTAGATCGTGAGCCCACTGCGATGAAGGCAGCCATTCTTGCCAGACAGAAACTCAGCGCCGAGATCGCTGCCTATCGCCGGCATGTGACCCACATGATCCTTTCTCGTAAAGCCTCCGGAGTTATCCTCATCGGAGACCTTAACGATGGCTTCGGAAAAAGCGTTTTCGAAACTGAATTCCTATTGCAAAGCCTTATTGACGAACTTCGAGGCAGCTTCCGACGCCAGTCGGCACTTCTTGAACATGCATTTGACGAGCATCAATTGGTCGGTCGTAATGCTTACAGCGTGGATTTCAAAGACCCAAGCGCACCAGGGAAAATCACCAGAGAACTTATCGACCATATTTTGATGACTCCTCAGATCAGACAGAACCTCGGATGGCTTAGATTCCAAACCAGCAGTGGAAGGATCGGCCATGAAGAATCAGCGAAATTCACCGACAATCGAGGACTTAAAGGTGACGAGCGACCAAGCGACCATCTACCCGTATGGGCTGACTTTGAGTACGACGCCCAGACGGTGTCGTAACGCAAAACAGCCACAAACCTCTTTGAAGTCGATCAAAAATCGGATACTTCCGACTCACTCGATAGGCAGTCGATACCAGGAAGGCTCTCGCCGAGCATCCTGGCAAGCGTGCGCATGGCGAATCGCTCGCTGGCGAAATGTCCAAGCAGCATGATCGCCATCCCAAGTGCTTGGGCCTCGAGCACCTGATGATAAGTCGCTTCGCCGGTGACTAGAACATCGCAATGATGCTTGGATGCCAAAGGAAGCAGACTAGCCCCAGACCCACAGACAATTCCGATGCGAGACACCCGCTTTTCGCTAGATTCACTGCATCGAGGTTGTAACTCCCCAATCGAGTCGGCTAACAACCTCCAGAGTTGATCGATCGACGCAGGACTAGCCAACTCACCCACAATTCCAGTCCCAAGCTCCCTTAATGCCAGTTCGGGTTTCAAGGAAATCTGAAGAGGCCTTAGATTCCCAAGCTTGAGGATATGGGCAAGTTGCCGATTGATCCCCTTGGGGGCATTGTCCCATGCCGTATGCGGGGAGTAGATGGCTATCGAATTGCCGATGGCTTGCCAAAGGATCCTTCCAGTGGTGGAATTCGTGGTGATCCGATCAATCGGTTTGAATGGGATAGGATGGTGGGTAACAATCAGATCGGCCTTCTTTCGAATGGCTTCCTGTAGGACTCCTTGCGTTAAGGTCAGGCAAGTCATCAGTCGACCGACGGGCATATCGTGATCGCCGGCAAGCAAACCGACATTGTCCCAGCTTTCGGCAAGCGTTAAAGGGGCGATTTGATCAAGTTGACCTGCAACCTGGCTTAGTCTTATCATGGTCGTGCAAGATGGGCTGTAGATAAAGTACCGCTGATAGGCCCATCATATCGTCTTGCCACTTCTTTGTGCAACCGTGCGAGCGATGCACCAATCAGTGAACTTGGCCGTAAACTGCTCCAGTGGGCTCATCAAGCGGCTGCCCAAGGTGGTAGGCACATTCCATGTGCCGTTCCGAAGATTTAATCTGTTGCAAAGCGAACCCTTGCGAACGGCACAGCCGATGCGAACGGCACAGCGGAGTGTGCCTGCTACTGTGGCGGACGGCACAGCGGAGTGTGCCTGCTACTGTGGCAGCTGCCCAAGGTGGTAG
>JAGWZB010000418.1 GCA_018969045.1 Planctomycetota bacterium
AGCGGAGTGTGCCTACTTCTTTGGCCTTGGTCGAATTTTGGTATCAGCGAATATTAGCGTCTATCAGCGGTTCGGAAAAATGACCGCTCATGGACACTAATCAACGCTGATGCATGATTTCATAGGTGCGGTTTAGAATTTGTTGAACAATCCAAGTCACACCCGAATTTACCGAGTTAAGTGAGAACTGGAGTAAGAATCGAAAAACAATGCCTCGACCAGCGTAACTAAACCATCGAAGGGGGCTTACTGAAATTCCTCACCGTTGGCTGCGGAATCAGCGAATGTGCGCTGGAGGAGAAATTCAAAGTAGAAGAGCACTGGCTGAAAGCCGGTGCTACGCTGGGGGGATAGCGACACGGGATAAAATAATTCCCCGAAATTCTGGGCCACTGGCTGTTCCTTGATCGGAATTTCTAGCTAGTCTAAATGGATATTTTGAGCGGTTGCTCGCTCTCCTTACGTGCCCATCTTTTTACTCGGTGTATCGGGGATTCTCACACCCATGATTCGCTTCACACACATCGCTGCGATTGTCTTTTTCTCCTGGCTTGCCCAAGCATCTTCTGTTCTCGCAGAATACCAGGAGAAACCGCAAGAACCCGCCACGAATGAACCTGCTGAGCCTGCACCTGCTGAACCTGCACCTGCCGAACCGAAAGAACAAGACCCTAAGCCCGTTGCGGAAACCGAAAAGAGACTCGAAGCGATCGAAAAACTACTTGAGCAACTTTCAGGGGAGTTGAAATCCAAAAAACAAGAAGAAGCCAAGAAGCAACCAGAGAATCAACCGCAGGCCAAGAAAGTTGTTCCATCGGAATCCAATGTCGTTGCTACCCCAGGACCACGAGCCGAACGAGCCAGCGCCCCAAAACTCCCTTCGAACGTCAAGCTCGAGCCTTCCTGGCTCGATGAAATCAAATGGCGCTCGATCGGCCCCGCAAACATGTCGGGCCGAATCACCGATATCGCGGTTCATGAAAAAGACACCTCGCTGTGGTGGGTCGCTACAGCCTCCGGCGGATTGCTCAAATCCACCAACCACGGCGGATCTTTCCAACATCAATTCGATCGTGAAAAAGTGGTCTCGATCGGTAGCATCGCAACCGACCCAAACAACAAAGAAGTCCTTTGGGTCGGAACCGGAGAGATCAATCCTCGTAACTCGGTCTCTTATGGCAACGGTGTTTACAAAACCGTCGACGGAGGAAAAACATTCCAGCATTTGGGCCTCGATAGGTCTTATCAAATCGCCCGCATTTTGGTCGACCCGAAGAACCCTGACACGGTTTATGTTGGCGCCGCAGGCCGACTCTACGGCACCAATCCAGAGCGCGGTGTTTACAAAACCACCGATGGCGGCAAAACGTGGCAACAGATCCTTTTTGTTGATGACCAAACCGGTGTCATCGATATGGCGATGAGCCCCACCGATCCAAACACCATCGTCGTTGCGATGTGGGACCGTCTGCGAGATGGATTCGATAGTTGGCCAGGAACTGTCCCCAAGCCCGAAGGGGTCGACGGCTACGATCCGATCCGCAAGTGGGGCAAAGGTGGCGGGATCTTTCGCACAACCGACGGTGGATCCAATTGGACCAAGATATCCGCAGGACTACCCCCTGGGATGACCGGACGGATCGGATTGGATTGGCAATCCCATTCCCCTAACGCTTTGTTTGCGATCATCGACTGCGAAGACATCGGCAAAGGTCCTGCTCCCTTCCCAGCTTACTTGGGCCTGGTGGGTAACAACGTCGACGGCAAAGCGATTGTTACGCAAGTGATGACCGATAGCCCGGCTGCCAAGGCAGGTGTCCAAGTCGGTGACGCTTTGGTTTCAGTCGATGGAACCGAGGTTTCGCAATTCGATCAGTTGCTCGAGACGCTTCGAAAGAAGAAAGTCAATCAGCGATTGAACCTTGTTCTCAAACGTGGTCAGGACGACAAAGCCTTCGACATTCTGCTGACCGGACGGCCAGGCACTAGCGCCCAAGCCACGACGGTTTCGCTGGGACTCCAAGGCGAGGACAAAGAGGAGAAAATCATTGTCCAAAGAGTTTCCGTGGGTGGTTCTGCGGCCAAGGCGGGTATCAAGATCGGAGACGTGATCACGAAAATCGACGGCCAAGCTCCTGGTCCCTTCCAATCGCTCAACGAGAAAATACAAAAGAAGGCTGAGGGGGATAAAATTCAAGTCGAAATCCAACGCGGCCAAGAGAAGCTCGAAGTCACAGTGGTGCTCGAAGCTCGCGTCGGTCTGCCCGGCGGTTTTCAGACGCCAGCACAAAGCAATGTGTTTATGGGCATTCAGGGAGAAGATGCTGCCGGTGGGGGAGCTACCTTGACCTCGATCACCGAAGCTGGACCGGCCGAGAAAGCGGGGCTGAAGTCTGGGGATATTGTCACCAAAATCGATGGCAAGGATATCGCGGGCTATGACGCGATGGTGACTGAAATCCGTACTCACAAAGCCGACGATAAGCTTAAAGTGACCGTCAAACGAGCCGATCAGTCGATCGATGTAGAAGTCACGTTGGCCGATCGACTTTCAGGCGGTTCTGCCGCGCGCCCGTATACTTATTCGTACTTTGGCCAATCTCCCAACGTTCAAGATCAACAAGGTTCCGATGGGCATAAATATGGGGGAGTTTATAAGTCGACCGATGGGGGAGCGACTTGGCAACGCGTCAACTCATTGAACACCCGCCCGATGTATTTCAGTGTCGTGAAGGTCGATCCAAGCGGCGAGAAGAACCTGTATGTGCTGGGCGTTGCTCAGCATCAGTCGAAAGACGGTGGAGCGATCTTCACTGAAGACTTTGGACGCCGGGTACATGCCGACGGCCACGATCTGTGGATCGATCCGAGCGATGGGCGACACATGATCATCGGATGCGATGGAGGCATTTATGCGACTCACGACCGCGGGGTGACCTGGGATCATATCAACACCGCAGCGATCGGACAGTTTTATCACGTTGCCATCAGTCCCAAACAACCTTACTGGGTCGCTGGTGGTTTGCAAGACAACGGATCATGGGCTGGGCCTGCAATCAGTCGCTCCGGTGGAGCCGTTAACGAAGATTGGGTGAATCTCAACGGCGGTGACGGTTTCGTATGCCGAGTCGATCCTAACGACCCGGATTTGTTTTACGCAGAGAGTCAAAACGGGGTGATCGTAAGGAGAAACTTAAGGACCGGTGAGCGAGGTTCGATCCGACCTGCAAGAGCCGATGGTCTGAGTTTTCGATTCAACTGGAACACACCTTTTATTCTTTCGAGTCACAACTCCAAGATCTTTTACAGCGCAGGAAACTATGTTTTTAAGTCGCTGGATCGTGGAAATGACTTGCGGGTTATTTCGCCTGAGATAACCCTCACGCAACGCGGTTCTGCGACGGCTCTTTCGGAATCACCCAGGGATCCTAATCTGCTCTATGTCGGCACCGACGATGGAGCTCTATGGGTGACGCGCGACGGGGGAACCAACTGGAAGAATATCACTTCGAATCTAAAATTACCAAGCCCTCGATGGGTCGCAACCATCGAAGCTTCCAAGCACTTTAAAGGGCGAGTTTACGTCTGCTTGGACGGTCACCGATCCGACGACGACAATCCTTATGTCTTTGTATCCGAAGACTTTGGCGATACATTCACTCCCATGCATTCGAATCTTCCTTGGGGATCGACTAGGTGCCTTCG
>JAGWZB010000419.1 GCA_018969045.1 Planctomycetota bacterium
AACCAACATACCTTCTTGCATGGTGTAGACGCTGTCTGCAAGTGCGATCAGGGCCTCGCGATGGGTGATGATGAGTATAGTCATTTGGCCTTTCATCGCTTGGAGCGTTTCGCGGATTTGGATTTCGCTAGCCATATCGATCTGGCTCGTGGATTCGTCAAGGATCAGGATTTCGGGTTTTCGCAAGATCGCTCGAGCCAGGGCTATCCTCTGACGCTGTCCACCGCTGAGTTTCTGGCCCGCTTGACCAACAATCGTGTTGTAACCTTCCGGTAGTGCGTTGGTAATGAACTCATGCGCGTGCGCAAGCCTGGCAGCCAACTCGACCTCTTCCTTAGTCGCATTTAGGCTACCGTACTGAATGTTCTCAAAGACGCTTCGATTGAAAAGCTCGGTGCTCTGACTGACCAACGTAATACGTTGGCGAATATCGTTGAGGGCAAGCTCCCGAAGGTCGATATCATCGAGTTCGATAGCACCCGAGATCGGATCATAGTACCGGCAAAGAAGCTGAATCAGCGTCGACTTTCCGCTCCCATTGGACCCCAGGAGTGCAACCGTTTTCCCAAATGGAATATCCAGCGACACATCCGACAGCACCGGTTGATTGGGATGGTATTGAAAACAAACGTTTCTCAAGCGCAAGTGATGATGCCGGCCCAGAAGTTTTTTGGGTTCGACAGGTTCAGGCAAAACCGGCTTGGCATTGAGAATTCCATAGAGGAGCTCTGAAGACACCATTCCTTGGTAAATCATCACCGAAACACCCGAGAGCTTCCGAAGCGGATCGCTTGCGCCGATCAAAAGCCCAAAGAAAATCAGCAGGTCCGTGACGGACATCGGTGCGTCACAGACTTTGAGAAAGAACAAATGGGTTTGCTTGTTCACGACCAAATAAGCACCCGCACAGACAGTGATCGCCACCATCGCAACGCCGATAAGCTCCGTGAATGGCTTGCCTACGCCAGTCCAAAACACCATTTTCAATTGCACCCGCTTCATGTCCTGAGTGCACTGACGAAAGCGTTGGCGTTCGTAAGGCTCCATGGTAAATGCTTGCACGGTGAAGATGTTGCTAAGTGCCTCTAAGAGCACTTCGTGGAATCCAGCGTTGCGATTCAATATCCCCGACGCAGCCCGCCGGATCTTGCGATTAAAAAACACCACGATGGCGACAAGCAAAGGAGCAAGCACCAGCGACAAAAGCAACAACCGCCAATTGATCAGGCTAGCCATAATCAAGCAGGAAGCGATTCGCAGCGGCTCGCGAATGGCCGCCCCAAACAAATGAATCAAACCGGCCGTTAGTCCATCTGCAGCAGCTGTAATGGCAGCCAGCAATCCACTAGTGCCATAAGCTTGATAGGTCTTTCGATCCATCGCCAGAGCCGAGTCAAAGACCCTCATCCTCAAATCTCTGACAATGCTCGTCGAAACATGGCCGATCAGCAAGTCGTTGGTCAGCATCAGCGCATGCTTGATCAAGGTCGAAACCATCAGCAAGCCCATGATCCAACAGATGGTTTGGAAAGGGTTGCGAGGTAAAATCCGATCCGCCCAAGAGACCAACCATAGTTTGTAGTCTCGAGTCTTGGCGGCCTGAAGAGATCTTCGCTCCAAGCCACTTCGTTCTTTCGCATCCAGATTGGGTCCTGCCGCTGCCAACTGCTGATGAAGCGACACCGCTTCGGCATCTGCGGCCTGTGCCCCTTTGTCGAGCCACGACTGTATTGATTCGCCGTTGAGCGTCATTTCGACAACCGGGTACAAAGCACCGATATTCGAACCCCACAGAAAAGCGATCCCAACAGAGCAAAGAGTCGCCAGCACAAGCGCAGGGGCATGGTGGAGCGAGTCGCGAATCGCGTTCCAAAACGGTTTCATGGAGGATTTTGCTTTGATCAATCGATGAGTTGCTTGCCCAACAGCAGGATACTGCTACGAGCTAATGGCCCCGAAACAGTCGCTAGGGTGTCAAAATAGGGGGTTTGCCGTCAATACCAACGCAAGAGTTAAAAAAAGCTACAATGCTTGCATATCACCCATGGGGTTTTGCACCCCGCACGCGGTGTGCTTGGTAGACGGTTCGAGCAAGTCCTTAGCATGCAATGACCCCTTGGCTTAAAGACATTTTTTCGAAGTACTCGATGGTTCTAGTCCTGCTTGGACTATGCGTTTTCTTTTCGGTGACGACCATCCGAGAGCAGCAGCCCACGCCCGAGCAAGCCGTTCAAGAGGTTTGGGGAGGTCAACGAGCACCGATGGAATGGGGAACGGTGGTCGTAGGGAGCAAGAGCCCAGAGGATGAAGATTTTGCTGAAGAGTTCGCATCGGCATGGAAATTAGCCGCCGTGAGTGATCCGGGCCAGAGAGTATGGCTTGGGACGCCCCAGGAGATCCGCAAGAAGATTTTGGAGCAAGCCGGCCAATCGATCGAGCTGATCGTTGCTCCGGGTGCTAGGAATTGGGTGTTGTTTGAAGACATTGGGAGTAAGTTCCCCGGCCAGCAGATCAAGTTAACCGTGATTGGAGGATCGCGTTGGCCGAATTTTCTTAAGCGTCAGAACTTGATCAATGTTTTAAATCGAATTGTTGAAATCGGGATTTTAGCCGTCGGCATGACGCTGGTGATTTTGACCGGAGGAATCGACCTGTCGGTCGGGAGTTTGATCGCGCTTTCATCGGTAGTCACTACCATCATGATCCGCGATACTTTTGGTGGAGGCATTGCCAACCCCGCCCAAGTCTTCTTATCGGGATTCGCCGGGATCGCAGTGTGCGGGCTATGTGGTCTGATCAGTGGGTTGCTGATCGTCGGATTCAAGGTTCCGCCATTCATAGCGACCCTGGGCATGATGATGATAGCGAGCGGGACTGCTTTCATGATTTCAAATGGAGAATCGATCGATCAGGTACCTCAGCATTTTGTTTGGTTAGGCAGAAGCAATTGGGCAGGAATTCCCGTTGCCGTGTGGTTGATGTTAGCAATCTTTGTTTTGGCACACTTGATGATGAAGTTTACGACTTATGGACGTTCGATTTATGCCATTGGCGGCAATGAAACAGCCGCTAGGCTCTGCGGAGTGCGTGTTGATTGGATCACCGCGAATGCTTATGGGATCTCAGGGCTTCTGGCAGGTTTGGGTGGAGTGGTAATGTCCAGTCGATTAGCCACTGGGGACGCCAAGTATGGATCGATGGTTGAACTGCAGGTGATTGCAGCGGTCGTCGTGGGAGGAACATCACTCAGGGGAGGCTATGGTACGATGTTCGGTACCTTGATAGGTGCGTTAATCATCGCAGTGATTGAGAACGGGATGAACTTGATGCAGATCGGTAGTTATGCACAAAAAGTTGTTTTTGGTGTGATCATCCTCTTGGCAGTGTTGATCGACCGTTTACGGCAGGAAATGTAGGATGAGTGAATTGTTAAGCAACAAAGAGGATTCAAGCAACCCTTATGAGCCTTCGGAATTGACACAAGAGGTGACAAGACCGATTGGTCGCGTAGTCTACAGTCCACTGGTACTGTCGATCCAGTGGACGGTTGTGGTGCTGTGCAATCTGATTGTCCCGTTGCTGTTTGGATGGTCGATGGCCAACGACCGGGGGCATTTAGGGATTGTATGCGCGATCCTGATCGCTCTGATTATTGGTTACATTGGAAGCATTTATATGCCGCTGTTTGT
>JAGWZB010000420.1 GCA_018969045.1 Planctomycetota bacterium
TGATAAACTCCTCGATAAGCGCGGACTTGGTCTCTCAGCGCGTCGGCTTGGAAAGACTCGGCCAATTGTCGGTTGGCTTCATACTTACCGAAAGCTTCCGCCAACGAAGCAGTCAGTGTATTTCGAGTTTGTTGAACTTGTTGGCTTGCTTTGACCACTTCGGCTCGCCTTGCAATCCGGTTTCCTTGATTTCGGTTTAGCACTGGCAAGTCACCTCCGAGCATGAGATTGTAGGTGGTTGCACCGGGTTCGAAGGTATAGTCGCGTTGGAGGACAAACCCAACATTTACATCCGGGACGACTTGACGGTCAGCCAGTTCCACCAGAGTCTGCTGCTTGCGAACCGAGTTTTCGGCCATTTCCAGATCGGTGTGGACCGCATTCATACGAGCTAATGCTTCTTCGTATCGGATTACTGGAACATTGCAGTCGATCCGGCCATCGATCCGAGCAGCGGGCAAATCCGGGCAGCCGACGGCTGCTGCGAGTTTTCTCCATGCAGCGATCGACTCTTGCTGTGCTTTTACCATGGAAGCTCTAGCTTGGGTCAATATCACGCGGAGTTGCAAGGGCTCGTAAGGAGCGGCCTCACCTGCCGTTACCAACTGAATCTGAGCTTCATAGGCTCGATTTGTCAGATCAAAAAAAGCCTTGGCAAGCACCATTCGCTGGCGAGCGGCTAGGACATCGAAATAAGCCCGTCGGATTTGGGTCATGACTTGAACCCAAGTCTTTCGCTGTTCGACGAGTGCGTTGGCATAGTCAACAGCAGCCGCTTCGGCTGATAATCCTAACTTGCGCGCTGTGATGATGGTTTGTTGTAGATAGGCACCGTGATAGCCTGGAGTATTCAAAGTACGGACCGTATCGGCCTGATAACCGATCGAGGGGTTTGGTGGTAACCCAGCTTGGATCATCAGCCCTCGCGCGGCCTCCACACTTGCTACGGCGGCTTTGAGACCAGGATGGTTTTCACGAGCCAGCTGGTGAAGTCCCTCCAATGGGGATGATTCACTGATCGAATCGGGCATGGCTACCTGATTGCTTTCGATCGGGGCTAGCTCTGGATAAAGACGTTTAAGTTCTTCACGATAGGTTTGAGGTTCGAGATTGTCTCGAAGAGGAGCAATCAAATCAGGGGTTTGAGTTCCTGGAAGTTCACGAGGTAACTTCAGCGGGTCACTCGACGCCGGAGCATCGGAGCTGGTGGACGAATTTCCTGAATTCTCTCCACATGTTTGCAAATACTCCGTCGCGACGTTATCGGCAGCGGGTGGTATACAGTCCATGCTCCGATAAGCCCACCAAGCCGGTGTCTGGCAACCAAGAAGCTGGCTGCTTGCCAAAGACACCAGCAACCCGAATCGAAACTTTGCTTGCAAAACGCTTCGTTTCGAAGGTTTACAAATCGAGTCCATCATAGCCTTGGAGCTGGAGTATTCGGTTTTCAATTCAGTTTTGGGCGATTCTTGCACGCATGCGATGCGGACCGGGCAATCCGCCCCACCGGTATTTCCGGCACGATTGTTAAAGGTGATCGACGTTTGCGACTAGATACCATGAAACTATTTGTTGGATCGAAGCCAACGTGGGGCGATTTGTAGATCGCTTTGGGCTTGGGAGCCACTGGGTGGAATCGAAGTTGGGTTCCAAGAGAGAGCCAGGGAGAATGGGCAAAGTTTGACGCTTGAGCCAATAGTGCTGCTGGCGCAGGATTTGTCGGTTCGATATTCTTTTTCGTGTCGGACTACTCTCGGAGAAATTCAGATGCGTTGTTTTCTAAACTCAGTTGGTTTGCTTTTCGCGTCTACTGCGTGTTTTTGCCTGCCGGTTTCCAGCATTGCCTTTGGGCAAACATCGAATCTTGCTTGCGATGAATGCAACGCGGATGGTTTTTTCATTCCGTCGCTTCAAACGCTTGTGATGATACCGCTGAGCCGGGCTGGAGATCGGCTCGAAGCGGCATTGGCTAGAAAACCGTCGATGCGCAAGGGAGATTGCGACCGGTGGATTGGGCAACCGAGAGTCGAGTCACCCAGTTATGTGCTGGATCAGGAAGTGGATCAAGACCAGCGACTTGCGAATGAATTGGTAACTCCGGTTCAATTAGCGACTGCGAAATCAGCAACGATTAGCTCTTTTGGAGAGACTTCTGGTGAGCCTGCTTTGATGGAGACGGCTGTTCGCTTGGCAAGCTCAACCCAGGCGCGTCAAGGAGTGCGTGTGACGGGAGTGACACAGCTCGTTAGTGCAACTGGTGAGAGTCTACCATCGCCGGGGCATTTGAAGGACAAGTACCTTCAGCGAAGGAGGATTGAAAGTCACGCGACAGAGTCGTCCATGCAGAGTCGATGAAAGCGACTTACGAGGTTACCAACGACTTAGGTTGTCGCTGGGTGTTTATCAGGGTGCAAGTAGACAAAGGACTTGCCTAGTCTGCCGCCGTAGTTTCCTGCGGAGATTCGCACGAGTCCATCGACATCAAGGGCAGCGTCGATGGCGGCGTAGGTCGCTTTCGCGACGGCTTCGAGCGATGATCCATTGACGATGATTTCCATGATAGAGCGCACGCCATCGGGGACTCGGGATTGAGGGCCGAGTTTTTCTTTTAGCGTTGGGCAGTATTCAGCAAACGTGCTAGCGATAAGAAATTTGTATTTGCTTCCTGCTTTGCTGGCGCTTGCTGCGACACCTCCTGGGAATGTGGTGATCACGTCGCTTGCTGAATCGGCAGCTTGGGCGGCCCGATCTGCCGCTTCGATCGCAGCTTCTTCGGTTCGTCCTAGGAACCACAGGTTACCTCCCATGATCCCGTCTGCGTAGCCGAATCGGCGGGAGAGAAAGAACTCTCCACCCAGAGTTGGTATGGTCCAACCTTTATGACCGAACATCTGGCTTCGAAACTGATGACCGTCGCCGAAGAATGCTATTTTGCGACCGAGTTTGAAGAATGGATCGGTATCTAGCGCATTGAATAATCGAGTGGTCGGGCAGGTGAGAATGTTTTGAGACAAGCGAGCAAGCAACACGCGCTCGAGGTGTTCGACACGATCCTTGCGGAATCGCGGAACATGAAATTGAAGGATTGCACCGATGCGACCGTCGGGGGTTTCCTGACCGGATGTCTTTCCATCAAGGATGGCTTCGATGCCGGCTTCGCAGTCGCACAGGATGGTGCTACTGGCATGACCTGTGGCTTTTTGGCAAGCGGCCAAGAGCCATTTTTGATCCCTGGCTGTGACTAAGACACGAGCGTAGAGACTGCGAAAAGCTTCGGCGTAAGTATCCTCGACGAGTTCCTGCCAACGAGTTTTTTTAAAGGGCTCGGTGTGCATGATTACTTTCTGCCGCGACCGTCGTAAACGGCCGACTCAGTTACAACCTTGTCCATGTAGATGTCGTGCGAGTCCATTGGAATTTCGTCGAACAATTGGCACTCGAATGCAAGCGCGACCAGCGGTGTTTCTGGTTTGGCATGTTCAAGGAGTTTGTCGTAGTAACCTTTGCCGTGCCCTGTGCGTCCACCTTGGCGGTCGAAAGCTACCCCTGGGACCATGATCAAGTCAAGGTCTTGAGGTTGCAGTTTCTTTGAAGCCACATTTCGAAGATCGGCCTTGGGTTCCAAAATGCGGTACATACCCAGTTCTAGTTCGTCCATCGATTCGAGCCAGAATAGTTCCAGTTC
>JAGWZB010000421.1 GCA_018969045.1 Planctomycetota bacterium
ATCGACCACCACGGTTTCGATAGCAACTTGTCCTTGCAGTATCCCAACCAAGTCAATCGGCCCATTGCACGAAACCCTGGCGATCTTCACAACATCCCTGAGTCCCTGCTCAGTCGACTTGCTCACACTCAGCCCATCGATCAAGATCGACTCACCGGGTACCAACCTTGCTCGATCCACCGTTACGTAATGGTCTGGAAACGCCTTCCTAAGCCGACTTTGTATCTCCGACGTGAGCTTGTGATCGACCCGATCAAACAAGACGTAATAAGCCATCACGGCGGAAGCGCAAAGCAATAGAATCCAACTCAGCCGACCACCCCTGGTGACCGCTGTGGTTGATTGACCGCTCTTACTCCCTTGTGGTTCCAACAGCATCCTTCTGTCTACTTGCCCAATCTGGTTTCAAAATTGGGAAAACCATTTCGATCATCGCCGAGAATCCGATTCCAGCCAAGCCGCACAGTAACAATACTCCCGGTTGCCGGTATCTGACCGACCCTATGAATACCATGTGTAGCAATGCCAAGTAAATACATGGCAACGCAAACCACACCGCATCGGACAGTCGCCTGCGATCCTTCCGCAAAACGTACAAACCAAAGACGCTTGCGCCCACGATGATCAAGTAACCGCCCGCCTCCCAATAGCGAATCATGGGGTTGGACAGCTCTTGCGCCCGGGGCATCGGCGACCAGGTCTTGACGAACTTTACCAATCCTAGCTTTGCAACGTCAGATGGATTCTCACGAGCCCATTTCCAAGCCTCCTGGCTCAACCGACGATCGATTCGCCATTCCAAAGTCGACTCCAGCGGCAGCCCCAAACCCACATCGTTTGCTAGCAAAGCTTCCTCTTGGACGATTCGATGCATCATGTTCATGGAAAACTCCATGTTTTCATCGCTTGAACCACTCGCACCGGCATGCCAGCCATCGTACAAGCTGGCCCCTACCTGCAACGTCGTCGGAACGAATTTACCCGTGATTGCAAAGTTTCGAATCCACCACGGGGCCATCACCAAAATAGTGCTCGCAAGAAAAACACAAACTATTTTCACCCAAAGAGCCAACGTATTGCCGTTATTTCGATTGCTAGCTATCAGCAGCATGGGGAAAGCAACGGCTGGCCACAAGCCCCAACTAGGCCGTGCCAAGGAGGCCAATCCAAAGGCAACACCCGAGCCAGCGCTCCAATACAATCCGGCTCGCTCGGTGTTCGTAGGATCTTGAGTTTGGCGACATCGACAGGTCGAATTCCAAAGCATCCAGCATGAAAGGACAAACAAAGGAGTCGCTACAGCTTCGCTCAAAACAAAGATACTCATTCCAACAGCGCCACTGTAGGTTGCTGCCAGCACACCGCTCAAGCAGCTAGCACTTGGACCGGCTATCTGACGTGTCCAGAACATCAATAGCCATACGATCCCACCCCCTAGCACACAACCTGCGAGCCTAGCTGCCAAGACAAAGGGTGTTTGCGCAAGTCCACCGATCATGGAATGTTCGCACCAAGCGAATAAGGAAAGGAAAAGAGGATAGACCGGCGCTCGGAAGATTCTCGATTCCTCGCTACCGTACTGATACTCTCCGTTGACAGCTAGATTGTGTGCGATGGTCCAGTAGGATTGACTATCTCCAAACTTTAGGGTCACTCCAGAGGCAGCGCACTGGTATTGCCACACCAAAGCCGCAAAAACTCTTAGAAGGATCGCTAAACCGACGATCGTGAAGCTGCATCGCGGATCGTCAAGGAGTTTGAGGACTTTCGCTGGGTTCAAGGTCTTTTGGTCCTCGCTGCGATTTCGATGTCGCTAATCAATCGTGTAACCCCGAGAATTGGCTCATAAGCGTTGATCGACGCGAATGATGACTCCGTTATTTTAAATCGATCGGTTGGAACCAATTCCGAATCGATCGTCGAATCGATGGGAACCCACTGTGAGGAATCGAAATACTCGACCCAGAAGTGCAATTGGCAGGTTGGTCGGACCGTCGAAGGCTCCGCTTTAAAACCGATGGCGATTCGCGCAGGGATTTTGAGCGAGCGCAGAACGGCGGCCAGCAAAAATGCATGGTCCAGACTGTCCCCTTTGCGTTGTCGAAGGGTGACTGCGGGGTTTTGAAGATTGCGATCTAGTTCCGTGCTCGAAACGGACTTAGAAACCCATGCGCGAGCTGATAGCGCTTGACGTCGCGTTTGCTGGGCTACTTGAGCCGCTTGGCCACCCGTTTGCGGTTGTTTCGAATCCAATTCGGTCTGCTCGGCAGTCTGTGTTTGGATCCACTTGATCAAAAACGGATCTTTGTAGTCGATCAGCCCTGCAGAGGCGAGATTGGCCTCGTCGGGCAAATCGTTGGACAAGTCGATTCCAACACCCGTTTGCGAAACTTCTATATCCCAAGTCTTATCATTGACACGTAGAGGCATTTGATTGGTTCTGTTGCTGATGGAACCATCTTTGGAAAGCAATCCTGAAGCGACTCTGAAAATCGCGAAGCCTGTATCCGAAACCTTGGTATAAGACCCAAGCAGAGGGAGGCTCTTAAGGCTTGTGGCGTCGAATTCATCTTTGGAGATCACATAGCGAGCCGTCACCGGATCGCAGTCGTATGTCTGGCGATCGATCCCGGGAGTGTAGGTCTTGCGCACCACTCCTTCTTGATCGGTCCACAACAGGGAATTCGAAGCCCCAGCTCTCGATGTCGAACGGTTCTCAATCTCCAAGCGACTTCGTAGTTCCCCTTCGAAATCAGTCGTCTCGGCTTGAGCAAGAGCTTCGAGTCGACTCTCGGTTATGCCGATCTGAAAAGGATCCAAATAGCGTATGGTTCGAACCTCCTTGAGCTGCATTGGCTGGGCTCTGAGCGACTGCTCGATCGCAAAAGGTCCACGCAAGCTCTTTTCCCAGGGAACGGAAACCTTTGAAGTCACCTTGTCTTCGTTTTGCTCGATCGTCAAAGCTCCGTCCTTTACGGCACCCTGGAAAAGGCGTTTGGTTACCCCCGTGTCCAGACTTCCTGAGATCCCGATGAGCTGGCCATCGAGCCTCTCGATCGTCTTTATCGAAACATTTTGATCGACCGGTGGTCCGGTCTTGCGACTGATCCTTATTCGGCTCTCGGCTTCGATGCACACGAAATCCTTCGTGGCTAGCTCTCTGGCCGAATCCAATCCATCGATCGCCTGCAGTTGCTTCATTGTCGGTATTTCGATGCTTCGTCGAGTGTATCCCACAGGGCGATTGCCTAAGTAGATAATTTCCCACTGCAATATCGGAAGCGACGATGGGTCGATCCAATGAGTGGAGCGGTCGCTACTTGAAGGCCCAGGATCCACTTGAGTGGAATCCACTGGGGCAAGTGGTTCAGGTTCGATGACCTGCCGAGCAGTCGGTGGGTCTTTCCGGTCGCTGAGTCCGATCTTCTGTGTCAACTCTTTGCGGACCGGTTCGAGGTCCGAATCGGTCCAGCGATAGTCGCATCCCTGTGATCCTAGACTCAATAAGCAAAGCGTCCAAATGAGCTTTTTCATGGATTCAATTGGGCAAAGCCCCCGTTGGTTGCCATCCGGGTTAAGTTTCAATTCCTCGTATCCGTGGTATCGAATACTTCCATTGGTGCACTCCAGTGCGTAAGGATGACGAATCCTGGCCATTCTCCGCAGGTTCCGATTGTAGCGATT
>JAGWZB010000422.1 GCA_018969045.1 Planctomycetota bacterium
GCCCACGTCACCGCCAAGGACATAATCGATAGAGCCTTTGAGTTTGTCACCATAAGGTCTCCCCATAAAATCTGCTTTGATCTTCGAGCCTTCGAAATCCGTCTCGATTGTAAAGCTCAATTCATTCTTTTCGATCTTGATTTCCTTGGCTTGGATCTGAACATCGTTGCCTAGTGCATAGCTTGCCTTGAGTTTGTCTCCATCTCGACTGACCGTCAGAATCGGTTCCATGATATTGCCGTTGGCATCGATACGAAGCTTCCACTTACCAACAACATCCTCGGGCATCACACTGCGAGTTGCGGACCAATCCAAATCGCGACTTCCTTCTGCCGTCGAAGCGTTGACTTTGCCGGTCAAGGTATCGTTCTTGATGGTCCCTTCGAATTCCAACTTCACATCCATACCTTGGAAGTTGACTTTAAACTCAAAGCGGATCGTGTCGCCCGAGACACGGCCGTTCTCGATAGCGATCTTCTTGCCCGAGGTGCTCTCGTATTTACCTTGCACGACCTTATCTTTGGAATCCTTGATGTCCTCTCCAAGCTTCAATCGGACCAAGTCCTTGTATTGAGTCCCTTCGAGTTCGTATTCCCAACGCCAGGTTCCCGAGGGGTCCACGGTCTTCTTGACGCTATCTTGAGCTCCCAGCTGAAAAGGACTCCATGCACATAAAAAGGCGATCCAAAAAACTTGAAAACTCAGACGGCACATAGCGAATTCCCTAGAAAAGTGATGAAGATTCCGAGCTGCAGATTTTACCTAAAAAACCGTAGTTTTAAAGTTCCTTTTTCGGAATCCAAAGACGGTACACCTCTGCGGACGCACAACCTTAGGCGAAAAAATCAATCGATCGATCCTCGTTCGTTTCGCACACTATCTCCGGAGCTGGGCTCATTGAATTCGAATCATCAGTATTCGATTGCCGAGAGTGTGGTTTGCCTAAAGTCCTCCCATCCCCATGCTTTTCACCGATGCCGTCGGTAGAAAGGCTTGCATCGATCGCTCTGTTTTTGAGGATCCGATCGAATCGGCTCAATCCAGAAACCTTGTACGATGAATCTAATGGGCCGGTTACATCGGACACTACTTGGGACTCTCAATAAGAACTGAGTCGATCGAATCTCGAAGCGGCATTGGCGGTCGGATCTGAGGATTGCTGGTAGTTCCGCCAACTTCGATCCGCATCCAATTGGCGCTTGGATTCTGCGTAAATGGTCGAACGATCGCTCCGACGATACCCCTACGGCCTACGTTAGCGACCAACTCTAAATCCAATTCGCGTCGGAAATTGACCGACCCTTTTCCTTGCATGGAAATCAAATCACCGTCGAGTTGCAAGTTGGTGATCGGAATTTTGTCCCCGTCGATCGCGAAATCAATATCTGCTGCATCAAAGGCGCCTTGGTCGGGCCGAACAGCGAGCAAGTTTAACAATCGGATCATCACGGGTAATTCATAAAGATTCGCACCGCGCAACCAAGCCTTTCCCTGTCCCGAAAGCGCTTCGCGATTGCTGAGGGATCCTTCGATATCGCACTGGACAAACAATCGTCCATTCATAGCGGCTTGAGATTCACCAAGATCCACAAGCATTCCATGCACATCGGAATCTACCAATCGACACCTATAAAAGGATCGATCTCCTTGGAGCGGCTGAATGCCACTGATAAAGAAAGTACCGCTCAAGGCTCTGGCTTTCAAATCATTGTCGCTGATATCCATGCTCGGTGCATCGATCGGACTTGCCGTTTTAGGTCCGAACCAATTTACGCTCGACTGCTCTCTACGCTGGACAAATCCCTCTTGAACTTTGGATTGAAACGAAGCTGAAACAACGGGCATTTCCCCCGTAGGCCCCGATGATCCTACTTTACCTGTCGCAGCAATCCTTCGTCCTACCGAATGGCGACTTTGCCAATCAACTGCGTCACGACCCAAGTACAGTCGATCGTCTCCAATCGCAAATGGACCTTGAACCCCGGTCACTGCAACCCCCCCGACAGCCATCGCATCGATTGCCAGCAGTCCATAGGCCGTCGTCGCCTGATTGGAATTCTCCCCTGTCACTTGCACGGTTCCCCTTAAGCCCCTAACGCTGTCACCTTGGATGGACGCGTCCTCAAGATCGATCCTCAAGTTCCAGTCACGGAGCAACGATGCATGTCCCTCTTCAGGCGAAGCGACATACGTCGAGCCGCTGATACTGACTGGGCCTCGGAAACCCCACTGGGTCATCGGTTCCTTCAAAACTTGGGGTAAACAGCCTATGAGAAACGGATCTACCACAAGCCTAGAACCCGCTAACCAATTCAGCATCCCATCCCAAGACCCATCTGAATGCAATCGAATCTGTCCATTGGTCTGCACGCGACTGGCATCATGAATACCCGACAAGGATCGGATGTCGATTCTGCCCGGGCGATAATCGACAAGGCAATCAATTTGATGCATCGCATAAGGAAACGTCAGTGGGTGCATCGACATTCCGCGTCCCCCCGCATTGTTGCCTCGAGATTCCGTGATTCCAACCTTCAAATCCAGTGGGGATCGCATGCTGGGCCGTTGGATTTTGACCTCAACCTTGTCGATCGATCCACTTGGCTGCAACTGCACCCATAGGTTTCGTGCGCTGGGTGGTAGAGCTTGATGCAATTCCTCATCGAGCGATACCTGATAGGCTTGGAAAATCAAATCGACCGATTCCAAACTTGAATTGCTGCAATTGGCTACACCAGAACCATGGATCCTCGCGCCGTCGTTGCGACCAACAAACTCCTTGATGATCAACCTGTCGTGATCCAACGTTAGATGGCCGTTGACTTCATCAATAGGGTATCGAAATCCATCGTATTGAATCGAACACTCCGAAAAGGTCAACTCCAAGGATCTTGATACCAAATCGGGTCGTTCTTTCGATCGTACGAAACGAGCGCGTTTGACAAGTACTGTACCGCTCGGATGAAGCGATTTAGCAAACTTTTGGAAACCACTCTCGGGCATTCCTCGATGGGTAAGCGCATTTAGTAGCTTAGGATCGATAGGGATTGGTCCATCCGAAGCGACCTCCAAATCCATCAACCACTTGGGGCTGGCTCGCTGCAATGTCAGCGATCCATGCAAGCGCTGATTGCCCGCATAGGCGACCAAGTTCGGGGCTGTAATCGAATGATCACGGTACTCGAAATCTCCCGCCAAATGCTCTATCGGGTAAGGGAAATAGTCCGCGTCAAGCGATCCATCCACGGCACGCACCACAATGTGTGGATCCCAGGCACGACCGTCGAAACCAAGCACTGCACTAGCGTGCACCGTCCCCTTGACACCCATCTTTCGCCAGTGCTCTTGAATCGACACCGGCAACGCATTGTAGAGCTGATCATCCAAAGCCAAGTTGCTCACGCCAAGTTTCGCAGTCAAGGGTGCCTGGCCACCAAATCCCTGAATATCACACTCGAGGCTTAATGCTGCTTTCCCCGAACGCCCCGTTGCATTCCTGAGCTGCATCCCATGGTTGTTGATGTAAAAATCACCTGAAATCTGGTCCAGAGGGTACGGAACCCGCGGATGCAATAGCCTGCCGTCATCAAGCTTTACATGCCCCTGCAAATTCAATTGCGATGGATCCTGGCGCAATTCGAATCGAGTTTCTAAGCGACCTGAAAA
>JAGWZB010000423.1 GCA_018969045.1 Planctomycetota bacterium
AGGCTCAAACGCTCGGTCGTCTACGAAGCGTCTCTTTCCAACCACAAAAACGAGATTTGTGAATCACTGCAAAAAGACGGTCACTGGAGCGATGCAGTCGCTCAAGTCATCGCCCAGTGCACTTCGATTTCTCAAGTCGATGCCATCGCCAAAAATCTTCGCGGAAAGAAAACCGCCAAAGCCTTCGCCGAAACCGACCCCAATATCGAAAAAGTCGGTCAAGCGATCCTCCTGTACAAAGGGGATAACGTCCAAGACATCGCTGCTTGGGTGCAGGCCCAAACCGGGCTCTCAGCCGATGAAACACAACTGCTGATCCCAAAAGTCAAACGATGGTTGCAACTGCTCCTAAGCGAAGATGCTCAGCTGATGCTGTCCCTCCAACGCAGTCTGCTCAAAAACGCAATCGCTTCGGTCAAAATCCTTCCTGAACCCTCCAAAGAAGATCCCTCCAGCGAAGCTTCGCAAGTACCCTCACCGGAAATACAACCTAGCAACTCCGAAGAAACCAACGCGGCAAGTCCCGACTCCCAGCCAACCGATCCAAGCCTCAGTGCACCAGCCATCACCCAAGAGGCCATCACCCAAGAGGCCATCACCCAACAGGCCATCACCCAACAGGACAGTCTGGCTACAAGCCAAGAAGCAACCAACCCAGATCCTGGTTCTGCTGATGTCTCGATCGCTCCGTTCCAAACCGAACGAAAAAAGAACAAGGAACTCAAGACCAAGAGTCTGAGCGATAAACAACTCTCGCCCCGACAACGCCGACGACGATGGCTCCGAGGCATCCTGGAGTCCTACGGCAAACTCCGAAAACCGATCCGAGAGCTGTCCCCATTCCAGACCCTGATGCTCTCGCGAGGCATTCGCTCGCAAATCATCCAACTGCAATTCCAAATCGATAACAAGCCCCTGGTGCAAATGTGCCGTGACTCCCTGTGCCCAGGTCGTCATCCTATGCACCCACTGCTGATGGAAGTCGCCGACACCGGGCTCAAAGATTTTCTACTGCCAAAAATCCAGCAAGATGTCCTGGCCATTCTCGAAGAAGACGCCAACCAAGCGTTGATCGAGTCGGCTGTCGATCACCTCGAATCGGTCATGCTACAACGGCCCGTCAAAGGACATCGGATTCTGCTCATCGACGCCGTAGGACAGAAAACCGCCGCTGTCGCGGTCGTGGACGCCCAAGGCAATTTGCTCATGACTGGCGACATCGTGTGCAACTCCTCAAAACCCGATGTAGTCACACAAAATGTGACCCAGCTCGGACAATGGGTCCACCAACACAAAGTCACCCTGGTCGCCCTGACCAACGGTCACGCTCGCAGGTACCTCATCCACTCGGTAGCCGAACTGATGAAGCAATCGGCCCAAGGTAGCTTGTACTGGACCTTTGCGGATCGACAAGGTGCCGATGCATTCTGTACATCGCGAAACTCCCTGGTCGAACTTCCAAAAATCTCTCGCAGACACCGCGCCGCCGTTTGGCTAGCTTGGAAACTCCAAGATCCACTCCAACAAATCCTTAAAATCGAACCAGCTCGCTTGCGACTAGGCTCCTACCAACGCGAACTCCCCCAAGCCGAACTCGAATCCGCACTGCAAGAAGCCATCTCCGCGGCGATCACCAAAGCCGGCGTCGATATGTACCACGCCGACGTCGTAGTCCTTAAACGCATCCCAGGCATGGACGATGCGACTTCCAAACGACTCGTCGAAGAACGTCCCAAAGGGACCATCACCAACCGCGACTCCCTTGCCAAGTTTCTCAAAGAAACACTTTCGGAAAACAAAGCCCGTCAAGCCATCGGATTCTTGCGTGTTTACCAAAGCGATAATTCGCTAGATGGAACCATCATCCATCCCGAAGACTACCGCTTGGCCGAAAGACTCGTCGCCCATGCCCAACTCCCGGCCCCTGACAAGAGCCCCGAAGGTTGGGAAAAACCCGACTACGAAAAACTAGCCGCTGCCGTTGCCGCCGCGCAGTCGATGGCCCTGGATGCTCCAGGCTCCGAAATCGTCGAAGCCTTTGGATTCGATTCCCACGCCGAGGAAATCAATCCTAACTTCGGTGTTCTTGAGACGGATCAGACGGATCAGACAGATCGGACGGATCAGACGGATCAGACGGATCAGACGGATCAGACGGATCAGACGGATCAGACGGATCAGACGGATCAGACGGATCAGACAGATCAGACAGATCAGACAGATCAGACAGATCAGACAGATCAGACAGATCCGACGGATCCGACGGAGCAGGCAGCCGTCAAGCCCACGGTCGTTATGCCATCGATCCCCGAAGCACCCATGGAAAGGCCCGCTCTTGCGATCGATTCGGACAAATTGGCTCGAAGCTGGCAAGTCGGACGCTCGAAACTATTGTCCGTCTCCAAAGCATTGCAGTTTCCTTTCGCCGACGGTCGCGAGTTCCAATACCCAGTGCCTCTGCGAAGCTACGTGCCATCGATGGACCGGCTCGAACCCGGCACCATGCTCTCGGCCCTGGTCATCGGAATCGCAAACTTCGGGGTCTTCGTAGAACTCGGGCCTGATTGCACCGGTCTTGTACACGTCAGTCAACTTGGACACTCCTTCGTCGAAGACGCTCATCAGTATGTCCAAGTCGGTGACGTCGTCCCGGTTTGGGTGCTTCATACCGATGACAAGAAGAAACGCGTGGCTTTGACCATGCGGGCTCCAGGCTCCAAGCCGGAACCGTCCTTTGTCCCAGCATCCCAGCCAGCAGATCGACCCGCGTCGACTCGGTCCGACCGCCCAGACCGTCGCACGGATCGGCCCAACAATCGGCCCAACGATCGTCGCTCTGGGCCTTCATCAGGCCCAGCGTCAGGCCCCTCAGGTGGCCCCCGTGGTTACGCCCGAAAACCGGATTCCAATAGGCCTCCTCGCAACAGAGAGGAAAGAGCCGATCACTCGGATTCCAGGTCGCAGCGCCCTGTGAAGATATCCAGGCCTGTCCCCGAAAAACCGATCTCCGAAGCGATGCAACAAGGCAGAGAACCGCTTCGATCCTTCGGTGACCTCATGCAGTTCTTCAAGAAGCCAGCTTCGGCCCCCGAAATCCCACCGTCGGCCCCAACCTCAACCGAGCCTTCTGCCAACAGCACCCCAGAAGGAGCCGAACCCCAAGAACCTAAGGCTGATGATGTCTGAGTTTGAGGACCGGCTCAAAAAGGCCATCGCACGCGGGGCAAGCAAAGCCGAATCGCTCTTGTCCGAAGAGCAACGCAAGCGTCAAGAAGCAGAGGACCACAAGCGACTGCACGCCAAGTACCGCTTGGAGTTGACCGAACGCATCGAATCAGTCGTCAAGAAGTTGATCGATATGTTCCCTGGGTTTCGCTACCATTCGGTTTTTGGTGAATCGGGTTGGGGTAGCGCATGCACCCGCGATGATCTTGTGATCGAACGAGGAGTAAGATCTAACAAGTACTCTCGGTTCGAACTGGTCGTCAAACCGATCAACGAGTTCTTTGTCCTGGATCTTCAGGCAAAAGGGACCATCGCCGACCGAGAATTGCTAACCCGAGCACTCTACCAACCGCTTGGCCAAGTCGATATCGAGCGTTTCTACAAAGCCGTCGACGATTGGGCGATCGCTTACGCCGAACTCTTTG
>JAGWZB010000040.1 GCA_018969045.1 Planctomycetota bacterium
AGGTTGGTTTGAACCATTCCGGGGCAGACGGTATTGACCCGAACCTGATGGCAAGCCAGATCTTTGGCCATGCATTGTGCAAAGTTGATCATGGCGGCCTTGCTGGCACTGTAGGGAGGGTCGGTCTGCGATCCGATTTGGCCTGCTACCGATCCGACAAATACGCAGGTGCCTTGCTGGGATTGGATCAAGACAGGACTCAGCGCTGTTGCTACGCGAACCATACCCAGGATGTTGACATCTAGGGTTTTTTCCCAGTCCTTGATTTCAAGATTGGTGAATGGGAAACCGAACTTGCCCGATCCGATCGCTGCGCTATGGACCAAATGCTCAACCTGAGAAAACCTGCTGATGGTTTTGTCCAAGGCATCGCGGATCGATTCCTGGTCAGCGATATCGACCTGGAGTCCCATCGCCCGAACTTTGTATTTGTCATGGATTTCATCGGCGATCGATTCGACTTTAGGATCAAGATCCCAGAGAGCTACGTGGGATCCCTCCTTTGCGAACTGCTCAGCAGTAGCAAGTCCGATTCCTGATGCCGAACCGGTAATCACAACGGTATGATTTTGTAGTTGAAGATCCATGGAGATTCATCCGGTTTATAAAATGGTGTATCTTTATCGGCATGACAAGCAACTTCCAAAACACGGTATTGGCAAGCGGATTAGTTACCCCGCAGCAGTGGGAGTATTGCTTGAGGTTGCTCAAGCATCAGATTCTAAGCGCTCAGTCCAAGGGTGAGTTGGTCGACGAAGATAAAATACTTCGGAGTATTTTGCTCGACCAGCGGGCGATTACCGAATACCAAGCATTCCAGTTGGCCGATGGGAAAACCAAATTTCGGCTTGGTCCCTACGTCATCACGGACTTCATCGGGCAAGGGGGTATGGGCCAAGTCTTCAAGGCAGTCCATGAGGTGATGGGGCGCGAGTGCGCCGTCAAGGTTTTACCGCTGCACCGTGTCACCGACGAAACCTTGGCAGGCTTTAAGCGAGAGATTCGGATGCAAGCCAAGCTCGATTGCCCGTATCTGGTTCGAGCCCATGACGCGGGTCAAGACGGCAGCGTTCATTACTTGGTCACCGAATACGTTGCAGGAATGGATCTGCGGAAACTTGTTAAAACCCGTGGACCGCTTTCCCAGGAGGTTGCCGCGGGAATCATCATGCAAGCGGCCCTGGGATTGGCTTACGCTCACGATGAAGGCCTGATCCATCGGGATGTCAAACCTGCGAATATTTTGGTGACCCCCGAATCGATCGCCAAAGTCTCCGACGTTGGGCTAGCAGGCTTTGCCGCGGATCTTGTCGACGACCCCCGTGCGGGAAAGATCGTCGGTACTCCCGATTTCATCTCGCCAGAACAATACACAACACCATTGCAGGTCAATGCCGCAAGCGATGTGTATTCGTTGGGTTGCACCCTGTACTATGCAGTCACTGGCAAAGCCCCTTTCCCCGGGGGCGATACAACTTCGAAAATTCGTCGGCATCTAGAAGCCACCCCGCTTCACCCTCGGAACTTCAATCCCGAATTGAGCGAGGAGTTCGTCGATATCATCGCGGAGATGATGGAAAAGGATCCTCGCAAGCGGATTCAAACGATGGCAGAGGTGGCCGCTAGGCTCGAAGTCTGGGTAACTCCCGACGTTCCTATTGCACAAACGACCATCACTCGGGGACCATGGTTAGCACCTCCCCCACCGATGCTCGATGCTGGATCGCGACTCCCACCGATGGAAGAATCCCCTCAGGATACTTCGTTTGCCTCAGGAACCAACAGCATCAATCGTCCACAAACATCGCTGAACGCTCCACCCCCACCACAGTTGCCTTTTGAACCAAGTCACAAGTTAGAGACTCAACCATCCTCCAAAGCGATGATCATAGGAATGACGATCGCTTTGGTACTCCCTCCTACGTTGGTGATCGGGATGATCTTGGGGTATTTGATCGCAGTCCAATTCTAGCCGACGAGTTCAAGGGGTCGAATTCGCCTGGTCAAGCGGTTTACAGTTCCGACGAAGCTTTTAGGGTCGCTGCTGCAAGATCATGATCGAATGTATCGGCGATGATTTTGCCATCCCGCAGCACGATATTTCGTTTGGCATTTCTAGCCACACCCAGATCATGTGTCACCAAAATCACCGTGAGGTTGCGGGACTCGTTAAGTTGCCTAAACAACTCAATCACCTCTCGACTTGTACGCGAATCGAGATTTCCGGTAGGTTCGTCCCCCATCAAAATCGAAGGTTGAGTCGACAATGCCCTAGCGATGGCAACGCGTTGTTGCTGTCCACCTGAGAGTTGTCCAGGATGGTGATCGAGCCGGTCACCTAGTCCGACCAGCCCTAATAGCTCTTTAGCCCGGTCTCTGCGCTGTCGACTCGTCAGGCCTTCGCCATAAAGCATCGGTAACTCGACGTTCTCCAGAGCGCTGGTACGAGCCAACAAGTTGAAGTTCTGAAAAACGAAACCGATCTGTTTGTTGCGGATGCGAGCTCGCACATCGGCAGCCATATTGACCACTTCCACTCCGGCGAGTTTGTAACTGCCGCGAGTCGGTCGATCTAAACAACCCAGAGTGTTCATCAGGGTCGATTTTCCTGATCCACTCGGGCCGATAAGCGCAGAGTACTCTCCGCGTTGCATCACCAAATCCACACCGTCGAGCGCACGGACTTCGACCTCCTCAAGCTTGTAGACTTTCGCAACATCTTTGAGTTCGATTAGAGGCTCTTGGGTGGCATCGGTTGGACTTGGATTCATATCGCTTCTGTCCCTCGCTCGGAAGTCCGAATACGTATGCACTCTTCCATGGGCAGAACGAAGATTTTTCCATCCCCGATCCGGCCTTCTTGCTCCGACTTGGCTCCCTTTAAAATCGCTTGGATTGTCGGTTCGACAAACTCTTCGTTGACTGCGATTTGAAGCTGCAGTTTGCGGAGCAATTGGATCGATCCATCGCCCGTTCGTTGAGCATTCTGCTCCCCTTTTTGCCGAGCATAGCCCATACAATCGATGACCGTCAGCCGAAAGACTTCGACTTGGCTCAAGGCTTCTTTGATCTGCTCTAACCGATTGGGTTGAACAATGGCGATGATGAGCTTCACAGGAACTCCTGGGCAGCGGTTGGATGGACTGGACGTTACTTTTGAATTTCCCAACTCTCTGGAACCTAAAGAACGAACCGGCGGGGATTCCACCGGTTCGTGATTCACAAGATCCAGTTTTTTGGGCGATTCAACCGAGCAACCTAGAAACCACCTTGGTTGGCCATTGCGGCTCGCGCACCACCAGCGGCGGCTTTGATGACCCCGTCTTGGATGGTGATGCGATTGACACCACCCCGATCGATGATCTGGCTATCGAATAGGATCATGTCATCACCACCGTTAAGCGATGATAGCATGCCGTCGACAACTGGATTGGATTCGATGGTTTGAACGAAATTCAAAATCTGAGACATGCTCACTCGTATGCGGGTCGGAACGCCTGGAGCCGTTTTATTGGAAACATTTGCATCCAAAGCCGTCTTGAGCGAGCTCTCCGCATTCTTACCAACCGACAGATAAACCGATTTCGGTGCCGTCGCGATCGCAATCTTCACGTCATCGCCCAAGACCTTACGAAGCTTGTCGTCTGCGTTGTAGGGGAGTGGTACGGAAATATTGTGGAGGTTTGCACCTTGGTGCTTGCCCGACATAAGCTTGACCGTCACAGGAGCACCTGCGTTAGTGGCTTCGTTGGCCAGATCCTGAGCCAACGCCTCGACTTTAGCTCCATCGGCCAGGGAGAAAACGGCGATGGCGTTCAAGGACGGATCGGTCGTAACACTCACTGCAGCTTCAACCGAACCTTCACTGCTTGAATCGGTCAAGATGGTCACGAGGCGATCCAAGTACTCTTTGACTTTGGCCGATACGGCTGGGTTGTTGATTTGATCTTCGATCTGCGAATACAGTGCCTTCTTGGCTTGATCGACGCTGGTCTTCATTTGAGCGGCATCCTCAGGTGCAATCAGACTCATGGTCTTGGCACTGATGGCGCTGGAATCGGTGATGTAACCCGAGAGTTTCGAGACCATCGACTTCATCGAGTTGAGCTGCTTGGCCAACTTCGAGCCATCCACCATTTGGGCGCCAAAATCGATCGTGATGTTCTTTTCTTTTGGATGAACTCCAAGCCCAAACACAAACCGGTCGGTTCCAGTGATCGCTTCTTCAAGCGATTTCATGGCTTGTTCACCTTGAACTCGATTGGCTTCGATTTCCGCATCGCTCAGGTCGCCCGACTGGGCTTCCATGGCTTGCTCGAATCCTGTTCGCATCTGGCTTGTAAGCAGATCGACAAGTTCGTCAGGAATATTCTGAACATTGACTTCGAACATCAAGTCGTTCTTGGCTGCCATCTTTTCGATACGTACACCTGGGTTTTCAGGAGCACCTTCGAGTGCCTCTTCGGCGGTCGATACGAACAACCAATCATTCTTAAACTGAGCAAACAATGTGTTGGGGCCCAAGTTCATGCTGTAGAGGCCGTCGCCCAAATCCTCAGCTTCCCCGAACAACTCCAAGCCCCCAAGGAATTCGTCCAAATCGCTGATTGGAAGAGCAAGAACACCATTGGGAAGTCCGGCGCTGCTGAGTTTGACAAAGCCACCGATGGGGCGAGAGCGGTCCAAACCGCTGGTGTAGCCGTTGACGGCACCTGTGATCAAACCACTCTGTGCTCCGGCACCGGAAATCCTCATCACATGGGTGATATCTGGAAGGAGTCTATCCAGCGGCGCGATGGCCAATGTCACGACATCGGTCCCCTCGCTGCTTGCGGCCTCAAAACCTGGGATCTCCAAAGTCTTGGTGTCCTGACCATAGGCACGATGCATCGGAGTGCAAACCAAGGCACCCGAACCCAGAAAACTCGCTGCGGACAACCCCGCAACCGCCAACCTTCGAAATCTCATAGAAAAGAACTCCTTGGTCCAAACTCAAACTCAAAAAGCAGACTTGTATACCTAGTGAAAAAACCGAACTAGCCCCGTGGCTCTCATGCATTCGACACACGTGAACATTTCTTGGGAGTTATCCAAAAACGAATTCAAATCGATCGCTATAACTAGCGTTCTCGAAATACAATACGGCCCTTGCTCAGATCATAAGGCGAAAGCTCGACACGAACCTTGTCCCCTGGAACAATCCGAATGAAGTTCTTGCGAATCTTGCCTGCTACGTGTGCAAGCACCTCTGTCCCGGTATCCAACTGCACTTTAAATCGTGTGTTTGCAAGCGCCGCTGTCACCGTTCCTTCTACTTCAAATGCTTCTTCGTTTTTTGCCATACAGGTTCCGAGGATGCTCCCTTTGAAAAATGTTCCGATATCAAAACTAAGGTTCCGGAAATTGCCTACCGTTCCATGGACCGACCCGGTTTTAATAAGGCTTATTTATAGACGATAGGCCCCTGCAGCGTCCACAAGCAACTGCAGACCATCCTCCCTTTTTCCCCAACTTATCAGGCACCACCGCATCATCGCAACCCAGCTAGAACCCAAATCAACTATGACTTTGCCTGAATCCAAGCAGTCTTTCTTATATGTTGCTTGCCAACACGGTGCGGCCGCCGGTCTGAAAACCGCACTTTGTGAGCCCAATGGCCCCTTTCGATTGGCCTATTCAGCACGCGGTTTTCTGACCCTAAAAAGTGCCCTTTCCGTTCCGTTGTGGTCCAGGGCACTGCCCGAACATCCTTTGATCCGCGCTCGAGGTGTCGTCGTCGCGAAGATCGAAGGGAGCGAATCGGGACCCATGATTCAGAAAGTACTCGAAATCACTAAGGATATCGACTGGCAAACCTGCCATGTCTGGCAACGCGACATCGCCGATCCAGGTTGGAACGGATTCGAGCCCGGGGGTACTCCGCTGGCTTGGCTGGTCGCAGAGCAATTCAAAACCGCGCTGGCTTGCATCTCTCCAGAGACTTCCCCCAACCATCCAGATCCAAACGCTCCCCCTCGATCGGTCATCGCCAATCGCCCCTCTCTAGAGGTCCAAGCCCCATTGGATCCGTTCCGATCGGCTAGTTCCAAGCTACCAAAGGTCTTGGAGATTATCATCGATGAGCCTAATCGATGGTGGATTGCTACCAAGACCGCTCAGCAAACATTTGATTACTGGCCCGGGGGTGTGCCGGAATTCCCGATTCCCGAAATCGTCTTGTCACGCGCCTATCTGAAAATCGCTGAAGCCTTTGCGTGGGCCAATCTCCAGATTCAACCCGGAGAGAAGATCGTCGAGATCGGTGCCAGCCCCGGGGGAGCTTGCCAATGGCTTCTGGATCAAGGTGCCGCCGTCACAGGTGTCGATCCTGCGGAAATGGATGAGCGAATTCTCAAACACCCCAACTTCACGCATTGGCGAAGCCGATCGCTACAGGTCAAGCGAAAACTCTTTCGCCCTTTCCGAATCCTGGTTTGCGACGCGAATGTTGCTCCCAAATACACACTCGATACGGTCCAGGACATTGTCAATTATCCGACAACGAAACTGCGGGCTCTGGTGCTGACGATCAAGTTCCCGGAATGGGGGACCGCAGAGCAGATCCCTGAATACATCCAACGCGTCAAGTCCTGGGGCTATAGCGACATCCAAGTCCGCCAATTGGCTCACAACCGTCGCGAAGTCTGCTTGGTTGCCAGGAATCGAGTCCGCAACAACCAATCACTTCCAACCGAAAATCACACTGATCCGCAGTGATCGGCAAGCAAGCTAGTTCTTTGGCTAAGGCGGGCTGATGCGTCTTATAGTGATGAATTTCAAGAGAAGATTTTCAGCGTAAGCTCTCCGTCGGTTTCCAGCAGACGCCTCCATCAAGGATACTACTTGCAATTCGATCCTGGTTCACTCGCATGCGCTTTCGGAGTCTACGGCTATGACATTCATCGCAAAGTCCTTTGTCAAACACACCTTCGGCGGAATCCTATCGGGTCTTTTCTGGCTTGCGATTCTTTCGCTTCTGGTTCAAGCGAGTTTCGAGCGGACCACCAAACCGATCGTCATTGCGCATCGAGGAGCATGCGGCTACATCGTCGAACATTCTGAGGGTGCTAAAGTCCTTGCGCACGCCCAAGGAGCCGACTTCATTGAGCAAGATGTCGTGATGACCAAAGACTTGCAGTTTATTGTCACTCACGACATTACGATGGAAGAGACGACCGATGTCGAAACGATTTTCCCTGATCGATGTCGCGCCGATGGCAAGTGGTATTTCGTGGACTTCACATGGGAGGAAATCCAAAAGCTCACTCTCCATGAGCGCACTCGCAAGGGAAGCCAAGAACAAGCCTTCGCCAACCGTTTCCCTGGAGGGTTTGGACAAAGGGTTTTACGACTCGAAGACGAAATCCGCTTGATTCAAGGACTTGATCGCACCACGGGCCGGACTACTGGGCTATATATCGAGCTCAAAGGCCCGGCGTTTCATCGCAAAGAGCTCTCGCTATCGATGGGCAACGAGTTGCTCAAGTTGCTCAAAAGACTTCAGATCGACCAAGCCAAAGACCATTGTTACATTCAATGTTTCGAACTCGATGAACTGATGTGTTTGCACAACGATCACGCGTGCCCACTACCGCTTGTGTATCTGATCGGCAAGTCGATCCAGCCCGATGAAATCAAGGAGCTCCGGCCAGCCATTTCGGGGCTTGGACCATCGCTGGAGTTGGTCGCAAAAAGAAATGCCGACGGAACGATCTCAAGTACCGGATTGGTCGAAGCTGCCCACGAAGTAGGGTTGCTGGTACACCCCTACACGGTGCGCAAGGAATCGCAGCCTCGATGGTCGCAGTCGCTCGACCAGACCCATCAGGTCTTGATCGATCAATTGGGTGTCGATGGATTCTTTAGCGACTTTCCCGACACAGCACGCCAGGCCGTTGATGCGCGTTAAACCGGGATGACGCTGCCCATTAGTTCTTGACTTCGAACTCCGCATCGATTGCATCGTCGTTGGAGCCTTTGTCCTCGGGCGCCGTTGTCGATCCTTGCGAGCCAGATGCGAAAGCTGAACGGAACGCGTTTGCGGTTTGCTCAAGCTCTGCGGTCGCTAACTTGATGGCTTCTGCGTCGTTTTGAGCTAATGCATCTCGAAGCTTCTTGATGGCTGCTTCGAGAGGTTCTCGGTCCGATACTGCGAGCTTATCGCCTTGGTCCTTGATGGCTTTTTCCAAAGCGTGGATCGTGTTTTCGGCTCGGTTGCGGGATTCAGCAAGCTCAACCTGCTTGCGATCCTCGTCGGCATGGGACTCAGCGTCGCGTCTCATTCGTTCGATTTCGTCTTTGCTAAGACCGCTGGACTGCTCGATCTTGACGCTTGCCTGCTTACCAGACTTGAGGTCTTTGGCCGAGACATTCAAAATCCCGTTTTGATCGATATCGAACTTCACTTCGATCTGTGGTACACCTCTAGGTGCCGTGTCGATTCCTTCCAGGTTGAATTGGCCAAGCAGACGATTATGGATCGCCATCTTGCGTTCGCCTTGGAAGACGCTGACGGTCACCGCCGTTTGGTTGTCTGCGGCGGTCGAAAAGGTTTGCTTTTTCTCGACAGGAATCGTGGTGTTTCGCTCGATCAACGGAGTGAGGATTCCGCCTTCGGTTTCGATACCCAGGGTCAAGGGAGTAACGTCCAATAGCAATACGTCTTTGCGTTCGCCCGACAAGACGCTTCCTTGAATCGCAGCGCCGACTGCGACGACTTCGTCGGGATTGACTCCCTGGTGGGGTTCTTTCCCGAAGATTTCCTTGACCAACTCTCGGACTTTAGGAACTCGCGTCGAACCTCCCACCAATACAACTTCATCGATTTCGGCGGGGCGAAGTTTCGCGTCTTGTAGTGCTTGGAGAACCGGTTGACGGCAACGATCGATCAACGGATCGATGAGGCCTTCGAAAGTGCTCCTGGTGATGGTTGTTAGCAAGTGCTTCGGACCTGTAGCATCCGCGGTGATAAACGGCAAATTGATGTCGGTTTGGGGCAGGCTGCTGAGTTCTTTTTTGGCTTTCTCACAAGCTTCCTGTAGGCGTTGCAGGGACATCGGATCCTTGCGAAGATCGATTCCGTTATCGCGTTGAAACATGGATGCAACGTGGTTTAGCAAGGACTGGTCAAAGTCGTCGCCACCTAGGTGGGTGTCACCGTTGGTGCTGATGACTTCAAAAATTTTACCGCCCGACTCACCATCTTGATTGAGGGCGACTTCCAAGACCGAGACGTCGAAGGTACCACCACCAAGGTCAAAAACGACGATTTTTTGGTCCTTGCTTTTATCCAAACCGTAGGCCAAGGCCGCAGCGGTTGGCTCGTTGATGATTCGAGCAACTTCCAACCCAGCAATTTGGCCGGCGTCCTTGGTCGCTTGCCTTTGAGCATCGTTGAAGTAAGCCGGAACGGTGATGACAGCTTTGCTGACACGGTGACCAAGGTACGATTCGGCCGCCTCCTTGAGCTTCCGCAAAACCTTGGCCGAGATCTCTTGGGGAGTGAACTGTTGGTCTCCGATTTGGACCTTAACGTACTCGTTTGAACCTCCGACGACTTGGTAAGGAACAATCTTCTCCTCGGATTCAACTTCGGAATGCCGACGGCCCATGAAACGCTTGACCGAGTAGACGGTTCGCCGAGGGTTGGTCACCGCTTGGCGGCGAGCAGGCTCACCGACGATCGTTTCACTCTTGTCGTTGAAAGCAACGACGCTGGGAGTCAGTCGGTTTCCTTCCGCATTTGGGATGACTTTTACTTCGGAGCCTTCCATGACCGCGACCACCGAGTTGGTGGTTCCCAAATCGATTCCGATGATTTTCTCGCCAGATGCCATGGTGGATGTCTCCCTAAACGCAGTGCTTGTAAGATATTGACGGCTTAAACCCCAGCAGATTATTCGGCCAATTCCGGTGCAAAAAACGCGGGGTTTCCTTGCGGGTAGCAACAGCTGTGCCAAAACCGGCTCAGGCCAGTCAAAAAACGCTTAACCCTATACAATCCAAAGGTTTGCGCGTAAATTTAAAAGATTTTTCTTGCCTGGAATTGTTCCGTTGAAGTCGCTCCACCGTCAATTTGACAGGATAACGCTTTGAATTCATCTACCTCCGAAAACACAGAACGACTCGAAAAAATTCGTGAAATCGATCGGCGAATCGAAGAACTATTGAGCCACAGGGGCGAGGTCGTAGCAGGCCTCAGGGGAGATCCTAAAGAGATCTTCGCGCTGGGACTTCAATCCCACCCAATCGGGGTGGCTTACCTTGGCCCCCAGCACTCGTACAGTTACGCAGCAGCCTCGAAGTACTTCGGGGTCTCTGAGTTTCTTCACCCGGTCTCCTCGATCTCAGCGGTGTTCGAGGAGGTGCAGCGGGGACAGTCGCGCTACGGAGTGGTCCCTATCGAAAACAGCACCGACGGACGCATTGTCGACACGATGTCTAACTTCATCCGTAGTCCCATCCAAATCTGTGGCGAGGTATTGCTACCGATCCACCACAATTTGCTGTCGAACTGCCCGCGGTCTGAAATTCGCAAAGTCTACAGCAAGCCCCAAGCGATTTCCCAATGCCGTCGCTGGCTCTCAGAACACTTGCCCGATGCGCAGCGGGTCGAAGTCGCAAGCACGACCGAGGCAGCAAAAATTGCTAGAGAGCAACCTGGATCTGCGGCCATCGCATCGGTTCAAGCCGCCCAGGAGTATTCCCTTTTGATCGTCTGCAAATCGATCGAAGACGATCCTAACAATGCGACTAGGTTTGCGATCATTGGCAAGGACTATCCTCGCCCAAGTGGCAACGATAAGACTTCGTTACTTTTTCAAGTTCCTCACCAGCCGGGGGCTTTGGCAGATGCGATGTTGTTATTTCGAGACAATCAAATCAATCTGACGTGGATCGAATCCTTACCGGTGCCGGGGGCTCCTAACGAGTATTTTTTCTTTGTCGAGCTTGATGGACACATCGAACAGAGTTCCTTGAACCATGCGATCGAGTCGCTCAAGTTGCGAGCATTGCGACTGGATATCCTTGGTTCCTATGCGCGCGGAAGCTGAATTGAAAAATGCATTTGACTTTGGAAGCTCAGAGGCGATGCAAATCGTATCTTTTGCCTGGGTCGATCGCCATCGATGCCACAGCCGGCAATGGCTTGGACACCCTTTTTTTAGCCGAGGGTGTTGGACCCGATGGGATGGTCTATGCGGTGGATATTCAATCCGAAGCGATTGAAAGAACCAGGGCCAAAGTGCTCCAGGCTGGATTTGCAGACCGTGTCGAGTGCATCCAAGCGGATCATGGGTTGCTTGGTAGCCTGATCCCAAATGAGCACTTTGGCAAAGTAGTTTGCGCGATGCTGAATTTGGGTTATTTGCCCCACTCCGACAAATCGATTGTCACCCAGGCAACCACGACGATCCAAGCTCTCGAAGCGATCGAAAAGATGCTTGCTAGCAGATCGATTTTGTCGATCTTGGCTTATGTTGGACATCCGTCGGGTCGTCAAGAGAGTCTTGAGGTTCAGCGCTGGGTCGATCGGCGGAACATCGATTCCGACCAAGTCGGCGATCAGGCAGACTATCTGGTAGAGCGTCTTGTCGACGAAACGAATCCTTCAAGTCCGATTCTATGGTTACTTCGAAAATCCTGAAGGTTTCCGATACCGAATCAAGCGATTCGCACAGGTGTAGGAAACTCCAGGACGAATTTCGTGCCTCGGCCAACTTCGCTTTGGACATTGATACGACCACCGTGGGCTTCGATGATCTTGCGTGTGGTTGGCAGACCCAAGCCGGACCCTTCGGGTTTGGTCGAATAAAAAGGCTCGAACATTCGCATCGCGGTGGTTTCATCCATCCCGCATCCTGTATCGATCATATCGATCGCAACCCCGTTAGGGATGACGTAGGTGCGTATTACGAGTTCACCACCATCGGGCATGGCTTCGAGCGAATTTTTCACCAAATTGATCAATGCGGCTTGGAGGGACGATCCATTGAGTCGAATGTTAGGAAGGTCTGCATCGAGGAATCGTTCGAGGCGGACGGATTGTTTGTCGGCTTGAGCTTGGAAGAGATTGAGGACTGAAGTGATTTGTTCGTTCAAGGAGCCTAAGGTCAACTCCATTTCCTGCATGCGTGCAAAGCGAAGAAAATCTCGAAGTAGATTCTCCATACGGTGGCATTGCTGCTTGATCATATCGACTTTGGAAATGGCTCGCCGTTTTCCGGGCCATTGGCTTTCATCGAGTTCTTCGCTCAGCAGATCGGCGTTCATGTGAATGACCGAAAGGGGGTTCTTGATTTCGTGGGCCAACGATCCGGCCAGTTCAGCCAGTTCGTGGTACTGTCGCCAGATCGCCCCTTGGGATTCCTGCTCGTTGAGATCCTTGCTCTGGTCGATCATGCCAAAAGCCATTCGGCAAACGAGCGGACGAGAAATCCCGTACCTCCGGCATCGCACCATGGTTTTGGTGAGTCCAGGAATGCTGGCCCGGCGATGTCCAAATGGACCCAAGGTCTGGCTTGAACGAACTCCTCAAGAAACTTCGCTGCAGTGATTGCGCCACCCCAGCGTCCTTCGCCAACATTCTTGATATCGGCAACTTTGCCAGCGATCTGCTCGCCGTAGAAAGAGTGCATCGGGAGAGGCCAAGTCAACTCCCCACATTTTTCGGTAAAGGATTGCACGTCGCCTTGGAGCGGATTGTTGTTGCTCATGAGTCCGGCCACATCATTGCCCAGAGCGACGACGCATGCACCTGTTAGGGTTGCAAAGTCGATGATCTGCGTCGGGTTTTCCTGCAAAGCCACATTCAAGCAGTCTGCGAGCACCAATCGGCCTTCTGCATCGGTATTGTGAATCTCGATGGTTTTACCGCTACGGGCAGTCAGTACATCGCCGAGTTTGAACGCATCACCCGAGACGAGATTCTCGACCAAACCTACCACGCCGATGAGGTTGCGTCGCACCTTAAGTTTCGCGACCGCGTTGAAAATCCCTAGAACGGTCGCCGCTCCGGCCATGTCGCATTTCATGGTGAGCATCCCATCGGTAGGTTTTAGCGAATATCCACCGGAATCGAATGTGACCCCTTTGCCCACCAGCGCCAGAGGGTCGCTGTCGGGCGTCGAGCCTTGGTACCGCAAAATCAGCAAGCGAGGTTCTCGGATCGATCCACGAGCCACCGCAAGCAGAGCTCCGCACCGCTCCTGCTCCAAGCGATCTTTATCCCAAACTTCGACGGAAAACCCCGCATCGTTGGCGACTTCATTGGCCCGATGGGCGAAGGTTTGTGGATACATCAAGTTCGGTGGCTGGTTGACCATGTGCCTGGCCAAATTAACCGATTCGCCGACGATCTCGCCGGCTCGGATCTGCGAGTCGTTGGCCCCAAACCACTGGACCAGATTTGGAGAGAAAGTGGATTTATCGCTCTTATAGAGGTCTTGCCCTTGTGCACCGACCATGGCACCAGCGATGGCAGCTCTGGTCTCCAGAGGGGAATTCCCAAAACCGACGAACCTTAAGACCGATCGTTGCTTGGATGCCAAGGATCGCATGGCAGAACCGGCAGCTCTGTAGTAGGTGTTGCAGGACGTTGTGGACGTTGAACCTGTCCCGACGATTGCCAAGACTCCGGTCGGGATTCCTGGGGGAGCGATCAGTATCGATACTTTGTTGGGTTTGGTCGAAACTTCCGCGGTGTGCATGGCGCGTCCAAACCACCCTGAGGTGGCGCGATCCAGGGCTTGGAATTCAGGTCGACTTGCCCATTGATCGTCCAAAGCTACCACCAGAGCATCGCATGGGTCAGACACCCAGTCTTGCGGACTTGATACGAACTTCATGATCACCCGAGTTGCTTCGTGGAAAGAAAATATTCCGAACTAATTCTGAATCTGATCGTGCCTATGGAACTGCCCGGCTGGTGTTTTGGAGTGCATTTGCTTGAGCGAGCGGTTGACCGTTTGGATGTAGGCCTGACCTTGCTGGGTCAAAGGGTGGAACAGATTGTAGTATAGGATATACCAAATAGCCGCAATTCCATCCCTTACTCCGATTTTCTTGCCTTCATCATAAGTCCTTCCGTAGTAAGAAATCGGAACTTCGTAAGTCCTTGCTCGGGTTTTGCAAACCATCGCGGTAATTTCCACCTCCATCCCAAAGCCTTTGCTGGTCAATTCCATCGGTGCAATGACCTCCCGACGAAACGCCTTGTAACAGGTCTCGATGTCGGACATGTTGCGATTGGTCAAAACATTGCTCAGGAGCGTTAGGAACTTGTTGGCTACGTAGTGATAGAAATAGAGGACTCTTGACGCTTTCTTGACCAGGAACCGACTCCCATAAACAACATCGGCACAGTTTTCGAAGATTGGGTAAAGGACGCCGGGGATTTCCCTCGGGTCGTACTCCAAGTCGGCGTCTTGGATGATGATCACATCGCCGCTGGATGCTTCGATGGCGGTCGCAATCGCTGCGGTCTTACCCAGATTTTTTGGCTGTTTTATAAGCCGAATGACAGAGCCTGCCGAAGGCTGCTTGTCCAAAAACTCTTCCACCATCTGGCAAGTTTGATCGGTGGATCCATCGTCCACGACGATGATTTCCTTGTCGACCCAAGGGACAGTGGATTTATCCATAAGTTCGACGGCCAAGAGTTTCCCAAGCACAACTCCGATCGTGGCTTGTTCGTTGTAGGCCGGGACTAAAATCGATACCTTCATGCTAAACCAACAGCCCTCGGGCATCGACAGCCAACTCTTGAAGTAGGCCATCTTGATGTAGATAAAACGTATTCTGGAGATTCACGCAAACACAGATGTGATTCGGGATGACCCACAGACGATCTCCCACGCTTGGCCTGGGGCCTGAGTAATTCTCTGGAAATATCACTTCTCCGTGCTCCTCGCTCAGTCGCGATACCTTGGCTTCTGGAAACTCGACCACCTTTCCGAATCCTGAATCAGCATCGACGCAGTTTCTGTCGCTCGAAAAGGTCTTGCTACCGGCATCGAGAATGAACTTGCTTTTCGTCGGCACACTTACGACAGTGGCGATAACCCTGGCGGCGCAATCATCGATGCTGGCGACCCCCAATGAGACTTCGTTCCAGTCGTTGTAGATATACGTACCAGGACGAATTTCGTTCAGAATCGGATTTCGATGCGACTCCATCGCCGTGGGTGTCGAACCTCCGGAAACGACCGGAACGTCAATGCTTAGCGCCCTCAATCGGTCGACGACCCCGGCGATCGCGTCGTGGTAATCCGCCCAACTCTGGGGGCTTGCGTTGGGTAAAATGTGTCCTGGAAAGCACATCAGTCCGCGAAATCTCAACCCAGCTTGTTGGGATACCCAAGTGCAAAGCTCGATGGCTTCCTGAGTTGTTTCGGTCCCCGTTCGATGAAAGCCGACATCCAGATCGACCATGATTCCGATTGGCACACCGGCTTTGGTGGCCGCATCAGCGATCCCTTGGGCAGCCTTTTGTGAGTCGACGCCAATGGCCAATTGCCCACCTTGTTGGCCCGCAAGCTCCTTAGCGAGCTTTTCAAGTCGCAGTAGTCGCTGAGGTCCTATGGCCGGATATGCGATGAAAAGATCGCTGCTTGCCGCCGACATTTGCTGGGCCTCTCCGACCTTGGCCACAGTCAGACCTTGCGCTCCGTGTGCGATTTGACGCCGGGCCATCGGAATCGACTTGTGCGTTTTGGTATGTGGCCGCAAATGCAATCGATGCGTGTCGCAATAATCCTGCATCCGCCGCAGATTTCGGTCGACTCTCTGAGCATCCACGACCAACGAGGGGGTCGGGTGGTCATCGGGCAACTCGATCCAATTCATCAGGAATCTCTCTGTTTGGGTGCGAAAAGTTAAGCAAAACCGGTAGTTTATCTCATCTTTTAGGCCGCTGTAGGATCTTCGGAAAAAATCTCTCTTTGTGTACAATTTGCCCACCCAACGAGCCCAATTTTATGCAAGATAGCCCACTTGATGCAGAATCCGAAGTCCACCTGCCGGTCGTTAAAGACCACGTGTACCACTGCGTCTGCGGCTACGAGTATCCTGTCGAGCCCAATCGCGGCGGGCAGTGCCCCTTCTGCCTTCGGCGTGTCTCGGGCGAGGCTCTTCAGGACGCTTACGAAGCCACCGTGAGTTTGTCAAGCTTGCAAAGCTCAGCAAACGATTGCGAAGTTGATTTGGCCCCGAAAGACTCGATGAGCGATCAACTCTTCGGTCACTTCAAGCTCGAGAAACAGCTAGGCCAAGGAGGTATGGGCGCTGTGTACCGTGCGTTGGACACTTCTTTGCAGCGTTACGTGGCCGTTAAGGTCATGCGTAAGCGAGGGGAGGATTCCTCAAAGCGCGTCGATGACATGCTGCGCGAGGCGATTGCTCAAGCCCGTCTTAATCACCCGAATGTTGTGACGATCTACTACGTAGGCCGTCAGCAAGAGGAACCTTTTTTGGCGATGGAATTATTGCCTGGGCCAACCCTCGCCGAACGTATCCGGCTCCAGGGCTCGATCCCTTATCCCGAAGCGATCCAATACGGAATTCAAGTCGCATCAGCCCTCAGGCATGCAACGATTTTTGACCTGATCCATGCCGATATCAAACCCGCCAATTTGATACTGGCAGGCGAAGGTCGAGTCAAGATTTCCGACTTCGGTTTAGCCCGCATGGAAAAGGGCGATGGGGCTGGTCAAGCCAACTCGTTGGCAGGAACCCCTTCGTATGTTGCGCCGGAATTACTTCGCGGTGGAGCTTACAGCATTCAGTCAGACATGTATGCCCTTGGTGTTACTCTCTTCGAGATGGTTTTTGCAAGACTTCCTGTCGCACTCCTGGGGGATACCCTTCAAGAGAGACTCGAAACCCTCTTGGCAGCACAGATCGAATTCCCAAATCCTTGGCCAAACGCGATTCCCCTGGAATTCAAGAATCTATTGCAACGACTCTTAGCGCGCGATCCCAAAGAACGTTATTCCGATTACGACCAACTGCTCGATGCCCTTAAGGCCATCGCACCTGTAAGTACCACCGCCGCGGGATTCGCCCCGCGTCTGATGGCCTATTCGGTCGACCAAGCTTGCCTGTTGGCGGCGATGGCTCCCTTTGCCATTTCCATTTTTGGTATCCAGGCCTCTGGAGCCGAAAGTCGGCAGTTGCTGATTCCGATTTTGGCCTTCGCGTCGCTGATCGTACCTGCCCTATATCTCTTTTTGATCTACAAAGGATGGCCGTCGCTGGGAAGATACCTATTTCAATTGCGGATTGTCGAGGAACACGGATTGCCTCCTAGACGCGAGCAATTGGTTCCCCGCGAAGTTCTTCGAAACGCGTTCGCTTGGTTTTTCCCACTGGCTTTGTATATTTCCTTGCAATCGGTCTCGGTTTCCAAGGGAATCGAATATTCCTTGATCGCCGTTCTGGGGCTAAACTCCATCGCCTTGTTTTTGCTCGGACGTCGCAAAGCCTTGCACGACTATTTGTGCCATTCGAATGTCGTGCTTGCTGTCAACAAGTCTGAATCCTAAATACTCGCTCGCTTTTCCCCGAAGATATTTTATCGACATGCAGAGCATCCAAGTCTCATTGGGTCAACGATCCTATCCGATCTACATTGGGCTACCCGAGGCAACGGAGCTTGCGCTGGCGATTCGAAAGCATCTTTCGGATGCCTCGAAAGTAGTCCTTGTCGCTGATAAAAACGTCGTGCCCATAGCGATGAAGTTGCGAGAATCGATGGCCTTTGGAAGTGCACAAACGGTCGTCATCGAGGTTCCTAGCGGTGAGACTAGCAAGTCGGTCCGTCAACTTGAGACACTCTGGCAGCAAATGGCCTACTTAAAGGTAGATCGCAAGGCTCTGGTGGTCGCTGTCGGCGGTGGCGTCGTAGGTGATTTGGCAGGTTTCCTTGCAGCGTCATGGAACCGGGGCATCCGGCTAGTTCAAATCCCAACCACCTTGTTGTCGATGGTCGATAGCAGTGTCGGGGGGAAAACCGGTATCAATCTACCTCAAGCCAAGAACGTGATCGGAGCTTTTTGGCAGCCTCATTTGGTCTGGATCGATCTTCAATCACTAGAGAGCCTGCCTGAAAGGGAATACCGAAGCGGTCTTGCGGAGGTCGTCAAATACGGTGTGATCATGGACCATGCGTTTTTCGCGTGGCTTGAGTCGAGCATCGAAGCGATCCTTGGTCGAGATCCCCAGGCGCTGGAGTTTCTGGTGAAGAGATGCTGTGAGTTGAAAGCCCAAGTCGTCTCGGCGGATGAGCATGAGACTACTGGGCTGCGCGCCATCCTCAACTATGGACACACGTTTGGGCACGCGATCGAAGCCCTTGCCAAATACGGTACTTTTTTGCATGGCGAGGCTGTTTCGATTGGGATGACCATGGCCGGTCGGCTTGCTGTGAAACTAAACCGATGGTCCGACGAGGACTACCACAGACAAACCCGATTGCTAAGTGCCTATGGATTACCGATCGATTTCCCCGCACAAACATCAAGGATTTCAGCCCAGGAGATGCTCCAAGCGATGCAGCTTGACAAGAAAACCGCTCATGGCAATTTGCAACTGATATTGCCCAGTCGTATCGGGCATGTCGAAACCGTCGCAGGCGTCGCACAACAAGCGATCATGGATTCGATAGCAGGCTGATCTTTCGTCGGTTTTCGAGCCAGTCGATCCACAAGTCCATGCCTTCGAGGGTCTTGCCTGAAGTTTCGAAAACTTCGATGCCAGGTCGAACGGCTTGTAAGTTTTCGATGGCTAACACCTGATCGAATTCACATGCTTGGGCTAAGTCCATTTTGGTCAACAAGGCAACATCGCAGGTATTGAACAATCCGGGGTACTTAAGCGGTTTGTCTTCCCCTTCAGTCACACTCAAGAGTCCCACACGCAAGGACTCGCCAAGATCCCAACTGGTTGGACAGACAAGATTTCCAACGTTCTCGATAAACAGATAATCGATCGGACCGATATCCCAGGCTTCCCATTCCTTGCGGATCATGTCGGCTTCAAGGTGGCACAGGCCATGGGTCATGATCTGTCGGACACAAGCACCGCTTCGTTCGAGCCGCTGGGCGTCTCGGTCTGTTTCTAAATCACCGACGATGGCAGCGACTTGCAAGCCGCGATCGATCAATTGCCGAAGAGTATTTTCGAGCCAAAGAGTTTTTCCCGATCCGGGACTACTGACCCAATTGCTGACAAAAATGCCACGGCTGAGAAACTCCTGGCGCATCTGTCGTGCCAGTGTGTCATTGGCCTTGAGTATCTTGGTACGAACCTGCAGAATTCGAGGTTCCATGGCTTAATTCTCCTGCTTTTGATCTTGAATCTCGATCCACTCGACGATCATTTCTTGAACTTCCATTTCTTGAACTTCATCGATGCGCTGGATTTCAAGTCGGGCTGATTCAAAGGGTGTTTGATCGACGAGCCAGCGGAAACTGTTTTGGAGGGATTGCTCCTGCACGCAGCTCCAAGCCCCCAATCGGATCCCCACGGCCGTCACGTCGGACGCTTTAACGTTGGCTGCCGAAGCATGTTCCTGAACGATCTTTAAGATTTCATTGGCGATCGAAAGCTCATGCATTCATTTCCCTCAGGGGGCGATAGTATTCAAAAGACCGTCGGCGATCTATGATACAATGAGGACACGAAACTCGACACTCAAAACCAACTGCAAAGAACTTCTTTAGTAGCGAGAGTTCAAGGAACAGAATGTGTTTGGCGATTCCAGGACAGATCCTCAGCATTGACACCGGTGGTCCATTGCGCATGGGACGAGCGGATTTTGGCGGAGTGATCCAGGATGTTTGTTTGGAGTACACTCCAGATATTTCAGTTGGAGACTATGCGGTGGTGCATGTAGGCTTTGCGATTGCCAAGCTGAATATGGAGCGAGCCAAGGACATCCTCGCAACGCTTGAAAATCTTACTATTGAACAACGACATGCCGACAACTGATTTTGGGGACCCCAGACATGTGTCCTTGCTGGTTGAGCAAATTCGCAAGAAAGCAGTTGGGCCTTGGACGATCATGGAAGTTTGTGGTGGGCAGACCCATGCGATTTTGCGATATGGCATCGACCAGCTTTTGCCGGATTCCTTGAGAATCGTTCATGGACCGGGTTGCCCGGTATGCGTGACGCCCATGGAGTCGATCGATCGTGCTATTCAAATCGCATCATCGCCTGGAGTCGTTTTCTGTACTTTTGGAGATATGCTTCGAGTACCTGGGTCGCGGGGTGATTTGATGCAAGCCAGAAGCAATGGTGCGGACATCCGGATCATTCAGACCCCTTTGGAGGCTTATCGAATCGCGTTAGAAGAGTCGTCTAGGGGCGCAGAATTCGATAGGAAATCGGGCAGGCAAGTTGTTCTCTTTGCGATTGGATTCGAAACCACCGCACCGGCAACCGCGATGGCGATTCGATTGGCCAAGCAGTCGCAACTCGATTGCTTTAGCGCACTGGTATGTCATGTGCTAGTACCACCTGCATTGGAAGCGATTTTTTCCGATCCGCTTCATGGCATCGATGGACTGCTTGCAGCAGGGCATGTTTGCACGATCGCCGGCTATCGTCCTTATGAGTCCATCGCCCAAAGGCATAGCATACCGATTGCGATTACTGGCTTTGAGCCGGTGGATCTGCTAAGAGGGATTCTGGCGGTGATCGAGCAATTGCAAGCCGGTCGATCCAAATTTTCAGCGGTGAACTCCTATGAGCATATTGCAGGAATCGATGGCAACATCCATGCCCAGTCGTTGGTCGATGAAGTCTTTGAGATCAGCGATCAATCATGGCGAGGGATGGGAAGTTTACCTAGAAGTGGTCTTAAGCTACGCAAGTCCTACGCAAGCTTCGACGCGAATCATCGGTTTGAGTTCGAGTCGGTTGTTCCAAGAGAGCCATCCATCTGCCGAGCGGCCGATGTCCTTCGCGGAAAAATCCGCCCGATTGAATGTCCTGAGTTTGGGAAAAGGTGCAACCCATCGAATCCTATCGGTGCACCCATGGTATCCAACGAGGGGGCTTGCGCCGCCTACTATATCTATCAATCGCTTGCGGTCCGAAAGACTCAAACACTGGAGATATAACCGATGAGTCTTGGAGATTGGTCATGTCCCATACCTAAGGTTGATTTGCCGACGATCACGATGTCGCATGGTGCAGGGGGAGGATTATCTGCGAAACTATTTGATGAAGTTTTTTCCAAGCATTATCCGAGCAAGGAGTTACTGGATCGCAACGATAGCGCGGTTATTGACTGGGATAGCCGTTACCGACTGGCAATCAGCACGGATGCTTTTGTGGTAGAGCCTAGGAAGTTTCCTGGGGGCGACATTGGGAGTTTAAGCGTCTATGGGACGATCAACGATCTGGCAGTCCAAGGAGCCGAGCCGATCGCTCTTACGATCGCGTGGGTTCTTGAAGAAGGTTTTCCGCTGAGCGAGTTGCATGAATTAGCTAGTTCGGTAGGCAAAGCGGCAGCGGATTGCTCGGTAAGAGTGCTTGCAGGGGACACCAAAGTGGTCCAGCGGGGTAGGGGGCATGGGTGTTACATTACGACCACTGGACTTGGCCGTGTTCCCAAGGGGTTGGAGCTAGGTTCAAGTCGAATTTGTTTGGGGGACTGTATACTACTTAGCGGTCCGATTGGTGAGCACGGGATGGCGATCATGAGCCAAAGATCGGGACTGGA
>JAGWZB010000424.1 GCA_018969045.1 Planctomycetota bacterium
TTGCCTGTTTTTTGATTCTCCATTTTGGAAATACGCCGAGCCACGGCCGCAATTTCGCTAACAGTACGACTTGGCGAGTCATCGATGTACAGCGGAGCTACGGACACCTCAGCAGCGTTCTTGATCAAACGCTGCTGCTCTTCGTGCGTGATGGTCCCGACGCGCATTCGAGACCCATTGACGCGTGCGATCGAGCATAAAAGACGGTCGACCAGCTCGATCGAATTCATTTCCAAACTGACAAACAGCGTGGGCGCTTGTTCCTTCATCGCCACTTGTTCGGCGATATTCATCGCAAATGCGGTTTTCCCCATACTAGGGCGTGCAGCTAGGATGATCAGCTCTCCGTTGTGCAAACCTCCGGTCATGGTATCGAAGTCCCGGAAGTGGGTCATAACACCCGAAGCGAGTTGTTCGCCTTGCATCCGAGAGTCGATGCGTTCGAGCGACTCCTTCAAGATCGCAGAGACCGTCTGAGCTTGATTCGAATTGCGGTCGTCTTGGATCTGGAAAATCTCTTGCTCGGCGCTTGCCAGCAAGTCCTTCGGTTCGATGGTTTGGTCGTAAGCATCCTGGAGAATTTTGGTAGATGCCTCGATCAACCTTCGGACAATCGCTTTGGATTGGACAATCTCAGCATAATAAACCGCATGGGCGGCGTTGGGGATGCTGTGGGCTAGATCCGCCAAATAAGGTGCACCGCCGATCAAGTCATACTGGTCGGAGGATTTGAGCTGATTGACAAGCAGCGCAATGTCAACTCGCTTCCCAGAGTCGTAGAGTCCCGACATGGCTTGGAATAGAATCCGATGGGCATCCTCGTAGAAATCGTCCCCCCGAAGGATGAGAGTCAGTTCATTGAGCGTGTCGGAATTCAGAAGCACACATCCCAGTACGGCCTTCTCGGCCATCAAATCATAAGGCGGTGAGCGATCGATCAGAGAGGACCCATCGTCGGTGATTGGTTTGCGGCGTTTTTGTCCGGATTCGCTGCGATTGCGTCGATTCTCAGTGCTCACGATGTGCCGCTCCGTCGGGTTTTTTGCCAGATTTGGAAACTGGCCAGATTCTACCCTACTTGCCCTGCAAGGAAACGCAAAGCGTAGATTTTGTGGTCTGGATCGACCGCGACACCATAGAGAGATAGATCCTACGGTGCACCGAAAGGATCGTCATTGGCTGGCTTAGCAGGAGTCGTTGCAGGTGCACCGAAAATATCGTCGGAATTCGCAGCAGGATTCGTCGGAGTTTTCGAAGGAGCATTTCCAGCAGCCGGCTTGGCTGAATCCGCAGACTTCTTCGGAGGGTTGAAAACCGTCGGTTGCAGCGAACCGGTTTCTCGCAAGCAACTGATGTGCCCATCCTTGGTCGCGATAAATAACCGGTCGGTCACGCTGTTTGGAATCACCATATCGACCATCGCCGAACTTGTCGCTTCGACTTGACCGTCCGAAACCCTTAGCTTGCTCAAGGAACCACGATCGTTTTGGATGTACAGGTGTTCTTTACCCACGCCGACAATTTGATCGACGTGACCTACATAACTCCCCCAAAGTTGCGTGCCGGTCTGCAGGTCCAAGGCAACGACGCGACCATCATCCGAGAGAATGAACGCATGCTTGTTGTCACATACTGGAGTATGGCTAGTGGGAATCGCCAAATTGACGCGCCAAAGATAAGACCCCGTCCTGGCTGTGGTTGCATGGATAACTGTCCCATACATGCTGGTAAACAGAAAGCCTTGGTTGGTCGCAATCGGCTTGCTGTCCAAGGGTTCGTCCAAATTGACTTTTGACCAAAGCTTGGGAACGTTTTCGTTGCGGACCAAATACATCGCGTTTCTCGAGGTCCAAGCCATAAAGTCGCGATCGGCAGAAATGGCCAAGCCTCTGCGATTCTCAGTACCTGCCCTCAGAATCACTGGGGCAATGACCGGATTCTCTACGTTGTAACCGACCAACCGACCTTCGGTCGACGGAACAATAATACGCTGATCAAGCGATGCCGCAGAGCCAGCAGGGGTAAAGGCCAAACGACCGGTATTGATCATATTGCCGTTCTGCAAGTCCATGGCATAAAACGCATTGCCATTGACCACGGTCACATAGTCATCGGAAATACCCGGTCCATACAAGGGCAAGTCGGCTCGGGGAACAGAGCTTTGCCAAAGCAGTTCGCCAGTTTCCCCATCGATTGCCGTGACCACACCGTTTTTTGCCAAGCCGACGACATACGTCAAAGGTTGACTGACCGTTTTATAAGTCGCTTTTTTTCCGAGCACCGCGTAGGTTTTGATGAGCTTCTCGGCCTGAGCTTGTGCCCCCTGGAGCCCAAGAATTGGAACGGGTCCGGACGACTTGCCCTCGAGGATCCGTTTGTCAAGCGTTTCGCGGTCGACACGACGCGCGTCGATCCTCTCAATGAGTCGATTGCCCACAAAGACATCTACGTATTCGCGGCGATCGGTTGAATGTGGCCAAACGGCTAAGCTCTCGGCACCTTGCGCTAAGCCTGCTCCGCCGATGCTGTTCTCCCACATGACCTCCAAGCCCAATGGAGCCACCGAGCGTTCGTTGATCTGGGCGTTGGCAACGGTTGGAGCAGTCACCAACAGCGAAATAAAGAACGCAAATATCACCCAGCAAACAGCATTGCGTCCCTGAGTGAAACCGCAGGTTCCTTGGCAAGGGGTTCGGATTAGGCTTTGGTTGGTCATGCTGGAACTCGCCCCGCTTCAAAACATAGATAGGATCAGCCCGTACATCGTACTTGGAAGATCAAAAAATGCGAGTTTTTTCGCTTGATCAGGAACTTACCCTGATCCCTGCGGCAATTATTCGGGAAATTCATGCGGTGCTAGTGGAAAGCCCAAAAAGCCCATGGGACGCAAATCCGGCTTGTATTAGCAGAGGTACTCTTCTTCAGCCCACAGGTGCTTTCCCGACAGGCTACGAACAAGTTATCCAGGCAAGCTGTCCAGGTGGAACCAACTTGCCATCATGACCAGCACATCCGGACTGGTTTGACAGGCCCTGACCCTCAAGCCCGCTTAATTGGCATTAAAGTTAGAAAAATCCAAACTTAACTCCGGAAAATTTGACGCCCGGACCAAGCGTGTTTACGATCTAAAGGTGGATTTTAAAGATTTGGTCTTGGAGCTCGGTTAACGAGGTTGTTCATGGCACGCGATCGCAATTTGTATGTTTGGCAGGCTTACGTCGTCGTGATGTCGTTTGTTAGCCTTCTATCTATTGGTGCTTTGTGCTACGTCATCTTCCAGTCGGGCACCAATTACAAGACCGTCGAAGCGGCCCAAGCTCAAGCCAGAGCAGCCGAGGACAATCTCCGAAAAGAACTCGATAAGACTGGAACGTTGAAGATTATTCTCGGAGACGAAGCTTCGGTCCAGGCCGATTATGAGAGAATCTCTCAGTCGTTCTCCGGCGATGCTCAATTGGAGAAAATCCAAAAGAAGTACATTGCGGACATGGGACTATTGGGCCCTAACGAAAAGGATAAAAACTACCGTAAGCTGGTAGAGACACTCATGCAGACGGTCCGCGAAAGGAACCTGCAAGTCGACGTCCAAGCCAAGCGTGAAGAGGACTTGAAGGCCAAATACGACGCGAC
>JAGWZB010000425.1 GCA_018969045.1 Planctomycetota bacterium
GGTTGTGTCCTCAGTGCAAAAAGCCCCACCATCCCAAGCGAGATGAACTGCCCAGAGATTTCCCTTGGGAGCAACTCGACGGCAAGCCGATTTACCTTCCCGAAGGCTGTCGCTCATGTCGAGGTCTCGGTTATGCAGGCCGATTCGGGATCTACGAGTTGTTGATTACCAACGAAGAGATCCGACAGTTGGCGCACGATCGAGCTAGCAGTTTCGAGATCAAAAAACTAGCCCTCAAGCACGGGATGTTGACCTTGCGTATGGATGCATTCCGCAAGGTACTCGAGGGAACCACCAGCATGGACGAAGTTCTGCGAGCCACCAAAGGGGACACCATTGGTTAGACGCATCTTCATCCGCAAGGCAGTTATTCAGTCGATGCAAATCCCCCGATTTAGCGAGGTGAGAGATGCCTGATTTCGCCTACATTGCTAGAGATTTATCTGGAAAATCGGTAACTGGGACCGTGTCTGCGGCAAGCACTCGCGATGCTGCAATGCAGCTTGGGTCCAAATCGTTGTTCCCCATTTCGATCAAGGTTGACAAGACCAAGCAGGTTCGCAAGACCGGTCGCGTCGGCGGTTCGCAGATGGCAGCTTTCTATGGACAGATGGCCTCGCTTCTTAGAAGCGGTGTGCCGATGCTCAAAGCGCTAACGGTCCTGTCGCAGCAGAGTGGTTCGAGCCGTACGCTCCGGAATGCAATCGCTGAAATCAAAGCCAAGGTTGAAGAGGGAGAATCGCTGCCCGATGCGATGGCCCGCTATCCGAAAATCTTCAACGATATGGCGGTCAATATGACACGAGCCGGGAGCGAAGGCGGCTTTTTGGAAGACGCTCTGGAGCGTGTCTCAGGATTTGTTGAACAGCAAGAAGAGCTCAAGGGGAAGACCTTGGGTGCTCTGGCTTACCCCGTCTTCGTGATGGGTGTCGGTGTGGTGGTTGTTACGGTGCTGCTGATTTTCTTCGTACCGAAATTCGAAGGTATTTTTCAAAGCATGCGAGCCAAAGAGGGGCTACCAGCGGCAACCGAGTTGCTGCTTGGGATCAGCAAGTTCGTTCAGAACTATTGGTGGATTGTCCTTGGGCTCATCGCTGGGGGCGTGCTGCTTCTGAAGAAATATCTCGAAACGACCGAGGGGCAGTACCGAGCCGACTTGATCAAGATCAAAACGCCCTTGATCGGCGGGGTATTTTTGAACTTGGCCGTGGCTCGTTTTTGCCGAGTGCTCGGAACTTTGCTCAAAAACGGGGTTCCTATCCTTAAGTCGCTCGATATCAGTCGCAACGCGGCGGGCAACAAGATCCTTTCCGAAGCGGTCTCGTCGGCCAGTACGGAAATCACCGCGGGGCAACGTCTTGCGAAACAGCTTGAAAAATCTGGGCACTTTCCACCGACGGTCGTCGAAATGATCTCGGTGGCCGAAGAGTCCAACACCTTGGATACCGTGCTAGTGGACATTGCAGAGAACTTGGAGCGTACGACATTCCGAAGGCTCGAGACGGTCATCCGGCTTCTCGAACCGGTGATGCTCCTGGTTCTGGCAGGATTGGTGATGTTTGTGGTTCTGGCTTTGATGTTGCCAGTCCTCAACAGTGCCAATACACTCGGCTAGCGGCCCTGGTGCCGAGTATTTGAAACGAAACGAAACTAAACAACTACGTCACTTGTACCAATCGAAACGCTCAAGATTGAATTGGAGGAATACTAATGCAACGCAATCGAAAATCTCGTAAGAACTTCCGCCGCGGTTTTACCCTTTTGGAAGTCATGCTTGTTTTGATCATTTTGGTGGTCATTGCAGGCTTTGCGATCCGCAACTTCACCGGAGTGCTCGACCAAGCCAACAAGCGGGCTGCCACGGCGCAACTGGCACAGTTATCTTCTGCCATCAAGCAGTATCAACTGATGATGCAGCAACTTCCTTCGTCGCTCGATTCGCTGATGACACAACCTGCCGACTTAGCGAATCCTGGGGATTGGACCAAACTGCTTGACAAGATCCCAGTCGATCCCTGGAATCGTCCTTACGAATACAAAGTCAATGGTTCGAGCTTCGAACTCAGAAGCTTAGGAGCGGATGGACAATCCGGAACCTCCGATGACATCGTCTCGTCGTAACGCCTTCACGCTCTTCGAAGTCATACTCGTTTTGATCATCCTGGTGGTGATAGCTGCGATTGCTTTCCCCACATTGGATTCGATGATCTACAGTCGACGTTTATTGCAGTCGAGCGAACGACTTCAAAACGAGTTGCTCGAAGCTAGAGTGGAAGCGATGCGGACGGGCCAAGTCCAGGTATTCCGCGCGACGATCAATGGCAACACCTATTCGATTGGTCCATGGCTTAGCGGCAACGAAGATTCGGATGCTTCTGCCGGTGCGACGGTGATGAATGCCGGTGGACTTGTGAAAACAGACCGGATGGCTGGAGGAACAGTTGGAATGTCTTCAGGCCAGCTCGGAGGTGACGAAAAGCAACTAGCTGGCGATGTGCAGTTCTTCGGAATCGAAACCTTGGTCGATGCTCGAAACGCTCTTGAGCTTCAGAAGAATGGCGATGCACCTCCGATTGGAGGGGTCGGTACGGCCGTCCAAGGCGGGATCTCCTCGCCGCTTCTGATTTACCCCGATGGTTCGTCGACCACAGCACAAATTATTCTCGCCGACTCACGCGGTCGACGCATGGCGTTGCAACTGCGGGGGGTTACTGGCAAGTCGACATCGATTCGACTATCTGCGGTGGACGCTTCGTCCATCCCTTCGGTGGCTCCTGGTCCTGCAGTCCAAGGAGGCTTCTAAGATGACGCGTGCGAAACATGCAAGCTTGAGATCGCGAACGGCGATGAGCCTTCTTGAAGTCGTTTTAGCGCTTGCTATTTTGGCCATGTCAGCGGCGATCCTTGCAACCATCGCTAGAACTGCGACCGACAATGGACTTATTGCCCATCGTTTGGCAACGGCTCAAATATTGGCCGAATCCAAGATGGCCGAAGTCGTTACCGGCGCGATATCCTTGGAAGGGGTGGGCGGTTGGATGCCCATCACCGACACGGTACCTCAGGGAACTTGGTATTACCAACTACAAACCGAGGCTGCAGCCCGCAAGGATATGATCGGAGTTCGGCTGAGTGTATCGGACCAAGCGGGAGTCGACGAAAACAAAGAGGTTTTCTACATCGTTCGCTGGATGATCGACCCCAATCTAGGCCTAGACACAATGCCTACCCAGACCGGCACGGGCTCAAGCGGAGCCGGCGCTGGAGGTTCGACGGGCACATCCGGTGCGGGAGCACCAGCAGGAGGCGTTCAATAATGCGAATTTCTCACTCTCGGAGTCTGCCCAAGGGTTTCACTTTACTTGAGCTCCTATTGGCATTGGGCTTGACCGCCGTGGTCTCGATTTTAATCGGCGGATTGGTTCAGCTTTTTTTGGTCAATGAGACCAGAGGGCGCGATACCGTTCGGCAAGCGCAGATGGCACGTGCGATCCTGAATATGATCGCAGAAGACATTCGCACCACGGTGCGCTATTACCCCTACGACACCAGCGGGCTTGATCAGATGCTCGGCAGTGCGATGAACAATGCCACCGGTGGTGCTCTTGGTGCCCTGACCGGTGCAGC
>JAGWZB010000426.1 GCA_018969045.1 Planctomycetota bacterium
AACAGCATCAAGGCCAGAACTCCAAACGCGAGCATTTCCGTCGTGCCAATGCCTCCGAACATTCCGTACCTCGACTGCCGATCGAACTAAGAGGACTTGGTGGTCTCAGACGAAGACTCTGAGTCGTCGTCTCGCATCCCTTTTTTGAATTCGATGGCACTGCGCCCCAAATTCCGCATCAAGGATGGGAGTCGCGAGCTACCGAAAATAAGCACTGCGATCAACAAAAAGATCATCAGCTCTTGTGTTCCGATTCCAAACATAAGCGGTTACCCCGGGGGGTGAAAATGGAGGGTAGGATTCGGGTTGGTCTAGGCTTAACCCATCCACCCGAGATGTCCCATCATTCTATTGGATCCCCCCAAGGTGTCAAATCACCTGAGAGCTTGTGACTCCGTGAAGCACTGTCCAAGGATGAAAATAAAGCTTGAGTTTGCGAGGAATATGTCGATTTTTCCGATGGCTCGGGCAACAAAAGTCGACGGCTGCAAGGACAACAAAGGGAATCTACGTTGCAGGGTCAGGGGCCTAACAACCGCAGTTTTCGCCAAATCTCCCCCCAAGCATCTTGGTCTTGGTCTGGCCACCGCTTGAGTTCCTCGGGCAACCTCACAGTCACAAAACTGGGATTGCGAAACGTCAGAGTCCAGATTTCCAAGAGTTCGTCGTTCGTCAATTTGGACTCGTTGGTCTTGATTGCAGCCTGTTCGATGAAGTTTTGCATGGACTCAAGGGCTTGGCGCTGCAACTGGATTGCTGGCTCACGAAGCTGAGCCAGCATCGATCGGTCGGCATCATTGAGTCTCGTTTCGGCCTCGCTAACTAGATGTTTTAACTGCCCCATAGAGCTTTTGTCGTTGCTGTTCATTTCAATCCGTTCGATTCCTAATTGCTTGCGTTGCTGCGTAATTCGATCGATGGATTTGGCATCCCCGATTCTAATACAACAATACTCCCAGAGGTGTAACACTTTATCTGGGGGCGTGATTCCGGTGGCAACCCCAGTATCGGTAGCATTGTAGGCCTCCCAATACTTCGAAAGGCTATCACTTGCCTGATGCCATTTCCCTTCCAAAAGTTGCATGTGAGATTGATGCCACAAAAGCTCCGCAAACAAAGCCTGTAGCGCTGCATTGGTCGGATTGAGCTCGAGCGATTGATTGGCCAATTCCATCGAATCATCGAAAGCAAATTTAGCTTGTTGGTCCCGAAAACTGTCCAAAAGCAGATGCCCCAGGAAATGCAGTTGCATGGCCAGATCGATGCGATAGGCCGATTCCTGAGGTAGTTCCTTGAGCAACTCTCGATAACCTTCGATCGATCGCTTGGAATATTCGATCGCCTCGTCCAAGCTACCGACCCTGCGCAGTGTTTCAGCAAGATCCCCCTGGGTACCCGAAAGATCCGCTCGATATCGAGTCACCGACGGATAAAGATTTGTCAACTCTTGTCGCAATTCCACTGCGTCTTTAAAGCAGCGAAGGCTATCTTCAATATGCCCGTAGTTGCGATGGTGCGTTGCTAGGTTTCTAACGGCCCAGGCCAACCTTAGTCGCATTTCTTCTGACTGGTTTCCATCGCGTATCTGCTGCTTGAGGTACGCAACATGCCGCTCGAATTGTTCAAAAAGACTTTGGATATCTCCATACTGAAGAACAAGTCCCACCTGTGCCTGGTCTTGGCGTAAGCTTTCCAATTCAAATTGCCTGGTTGCGACCGTCGCATCGCGACCCTGCTCGTTTTTCGTCGAGGATTTCATCGCTATATCGAGTAACTCTTCCCGTTGCTTGATCGCCAGATCGAAACTTTTAGCCATCGCTGGTCGATCCCCCATCTCCGCAGCCAAGATCGCTTGGTAGGTATAGATGTTGGCAAGCTCCAAAGAAACGGTTTCCTTCTGGGCTGGATCATCTGAGCATTGCTGAACCAATTCGAGCGCATGTTCGAGGCTCTTCCCGGCGGACTGTTTGTCCAAAGGCATTTGGAGTACGCCTCGCAATCGATAACTCCCTGCCAGAGCCCGCTTGGCCTTGGCTGCATTCTCAGGACTTGTCATTGCCACGAGCTCTTCATAACGCTCGATTGCGCGATCGGTCCAACGGGCACACTGGACAGGATCCGAGTACTCGAAGCTGAGTTTAGCCATCTGCTCAGACAAACTTGCAAGCTGATCGAGATACTCCAAAGAAGGCTTGCTCGACTCCGATTCATCCTTGTGTATCTGCTCGAAGAAGGCCAACGGTTTCTCAAGAAGTTCACGGCGAATCGGACCAAGTCCACGGGCATTCTTGAGGGTGTCGTTGGTCGTGATCGCATCGGTGTAGGTGCGAAGTGCCCCTAGAGCCAACACTTCCCGTTTCCGCGCGATTTGCTCTTGAGCCTCTGCGCGATTCCTCGCCTCGCTCTCCTGCTGCCGAAGCTTGAGTTCACTGCTGTACGATTCTGATAACTTTTGCGATTTCTCACGGAGCTGCTTGTTGTATGTGGTTTGTTGGACTGCGTTCACACCGACCAACATTGCAAGAAGCGATCCGAGCACGAGGCAAGCCGTTGCGAGCTTGCGGTTATTATTGATCCAACGGACCGTGCGATCGATGGGGCCTTCCCGAAGTACACTGACGGGTTGACCAGCCAGATATCGCTCTAGATCGTCTGCTAGTTCGATCGCAGTCGCGTATCGAGATCGAGGATCATGGGCCAAGGCTTTCAGGCAGACTGCTTCGAGAGCCTTGGGAACATCGGGCTCGATGCCCCTCGGAGAGGGTTGTTTCTCCTCTGGAGCAGAATTCGTCAGGATGCAATAAAGGATGGCGCCAAGGGAGTACACGTCGAGTCGAGGCCAATCGGCAATCGTTGCTTGGCCGAAACTCTCGGGAGCAACAAACCCCCGAGTGCCAATCCCCTCGGTTACAGAATCTCGCATAGGAGATCGACCGACCGAGGGTTCGCTAGGAAAACGATCAGAGCCTTGGAAAACTTTCGCAAGCCCCCAATCGACCACGAGCGTTTCGCCGAAAGGCCCAATCAGAATATTCGCAGGTTTTAAATCCCGGTGGCAGATACCTTGGCTGTGCGCATATCCGACCGTATTGCAAACATCGATCAGTCGCCCGAGTAGATCACGAAAAGCTTTCAGCACAGAAGCGTGGTCGCTTGCGAGGTTCGACTTGGTGCTTTGGAAATCCTGGATCGCTTGATCGAGCGTTTTGGCCTTGCCGCCAGCGACAAGTCGCATGGTGTAGAATGGACGTTCATCGGAGTTGACACCTCGGCTGTAAATCGGCAGGATTCCGGGGTGTTCCAATCGCGCGGTGATGATCGACTCCTGAAGGAATCGTCGTTGATATCTCGCATCATCGGCACTGCTTGGATGGATCTCTTTCAAGGCGACACGGCGCGAGAGTTCTTCGTCCCAAGCAACCGAAACCTGTCCCATCCCCCCTTGGGCAAGCGGTTCAACGACCGTGTAGTCGTTGAAGACATCGTAGGTGCAATCGGTGTCCTCAAGCGGGCTTGCAGAATCTGGGCTTTCAAGTTCGAACAAGACTCCATGGAGTTCGGTACGAACCATCTGTTGGAACTGGGCGGGAAAGGCC
>JAGWZB010000427.1 GCA_018969045.1 Planctomycetota bacterium
CTTGTACCAGATCATCGGCATGGTCAATACCGCAGGGGGCCGATGTAGCTTATTGGTATTTGTCGGGCGAAAGCCACATGAGCCATCGGTAGGGCCAAGGCTGGGACCAAGGGTTTGCCCATGGGATCACGGCGGCCAGGACACCCAGTGCGATGGCAAGGTAGACCAAGCCTCTCCAAAAGGGCCTAGTTGCCGAGCGATCGATGGCTGGAATCGCCAACCAGATCCAACCTGGGATCATCCAAAACAGCCAGCGAAAGCCGCTGCAAACGCCTCCATAGTTGCGATCCTCGACGTCGCGGGAGGCGTAAAATACGATGCACGCAACCGTAACACCGATCATCGTTGCGGCGATACCATGTTCGCTGAGAATCCAGCGTCTTGCTCCCGTGAGTTGATTCGAATCGATCGAGTCGGAGCGATAGCGATTCGAGGTTTCGTCATGGGTTTGCAGAGGGGTTTTCAACGCGGCTGGACCTTGGGCTAGCCAAATCAAACCCCCGACTAGGCTCCAAATCCAAATCGGAGTCAGCGACAGTATTCCATGGTGGCCGATCGTGAACTGCAGCAAGTAATTCCAGCGATCGGGCTCACCAAGATCGACTCCTTTTTTGGTTCCGGGGAGCCAATAGGATTTGGGGTAGTCGTACCAATCGTCCCACGTGTAGATGTTCCAAGTTCCTTTGGGATCTTGGACTGACTTGGGTGGCTTTTGCATCGCGAGTGCGACGCGGTGAGAGGTCGACTCGTCAAAGACTTGGTAAACCCCTGTCAATCGAGCCGGAATCACGCGTGCTTGTTGGGTAATCGAAGTGTTGGTATTGCCGATCTGTTGTTGGATTTGCTCGATCCATTTGTTTTGTTCTGGAATATCTTTGATCTTCTTGGCCTCATCCTTACGATCGATGGCTGCTTGTAGTGCCGTAAGATCAAGCTCGACTTGTCCGATTTTCTCACCGAGTCCACGATGCGAGTAGGGAGGGCGCCAATCGCCGTGAGCCCAATAGTTGGCCAGTAGGAATGCGGCTGCAATGCAGGCCGAGCCAAGTCCAAAGCCGATCAGCATTCGTTTTCGATCGGCACAGAAAACGATGGCTCCAATTCCTGCGGCCCAAGCCAGTGCGGGCAGCTCGCACGCAACGCACAGCGCGGCGGTGATGCCTAGGCTCAACCAAACGTTCCAGGGAGCCACGCTGAGGCTCTGGGATGCCTGCAGGATTTGCCATGCAAAAACAAGGCTCATCGAGAAGAAGATCGCGCCGTGAAGGTGGTTGTTAAGAGTAACGACAAAGGTGGTAAGGAATGTCCCCCAGATCGCCAAGGACAAGATGACCGTACGTGTCCATGGCCGTGGGACATGCGACTCTAGCCAACGGTGCAATCCGCACCACCAAAGTGCCAACGGAATCAAGTTGACCAGTATCAGCACGATGCGGCAGACCAGGAACGGGTCTTCGGTAAGCGTTTTGCCTCGCCAAGCGTGCGTTAGCATCATCACCGGTTTGGTGATTGCTGCGAGCATGAATGTCAGCAGCGGTGGTTTGCTCGAATAGCTGTGTTCGATGCCGTCTGCGCCTTGATGCCGGACCATATCGATGGTGTTCCAAAGTTTGGATTTGCCTTTGGAGTCGAGAATTTCGACGATCGAGTCGATCTCCCAGCGGCCCTCTTGGGTCTGGGCCGCGATGGCGCTCCACCGAGAACGGTCATTGGCGCTGAGAAACGGGACTTCGTTGTTGACGGCGGTAACCCCTAATATCCGAGCGGCTTGGACGGCAAAAGCCAGCGTGATCATCCACCATCCAATGGTTCGGGTCGAGATGCTTGACGAGCAACTTTCGAAGTCTTGCGTCATTATTCAAAACCTTCGTTCTATGGGTTTTGGGAGTTCTTCTCGACGTCGGGTGCAATTCGATCCGCGATCGAATAGGTTTGCCTAGGAGGATTGTAGTTTGCAACAAGTAGTTCTGCGATCAGTCCTGTTGCAAAGGCTTGGATCCCGACGACGATCAGGAGAATCGCCACGAAGAAACTAGCTCTTTGATGCAGATGAAGAGGATCTTCGTAGCCAGAAATGGCCAGTCGTGTCCAGAACCAAAGCCCAATCAAGAGGCAAAGCAGCAGAAATCCGATGGAGAAGAGGATTCCACCCAAACCTCCTAGCAAGTGCTGGGGACGATAGCGAAACCGGGTCAGAAAGACGACCGTTGCAAGATCCAGCAGACCTTTGGGGATCCGAGACCAACCATACTTGGATGTTCCATGCAACCTCGGATGGTGTTCGACGGTGATTTCCGCGACTCGAAACCCCCGTGCCGAGGCTAGCACCGGTACGAATCGATGCATCTCTCCATAGAGGTCTACTTCTTGGAGCACTTCGCGTCGATAGGCTTTGAAACCGCAGTTGAAATCGTGCAGGGGCAATTTGGAGAAATACCTGAGGATCGCATTAAAGACCAACGATGGCCAGCGTTTGTGCCATGGGTCGTGCCTCCGCTGCTTCCATCCACTGACGACGTCATATCCCTCTTCAATTTTCTGAAGCATTCGGGGGATTTCTTTTGGATCGTCCTGCAAGTCCGCATCCATGGTGATCACGACCTGCCCGGTGGCTTCTTTAAAACCCGCACAAAGCGCTGCGGCCTTTCCAAAATTCCTTCGGAAACGGATCCCCCGGACGTGGTCGCGTTTCTGGCATATCTGTTCAATGGTCTCCCAAGACCCATCGGTTGATCCATCGTCGACAAAGACGATTTGAGTCCCTGTAGTCGATGCATCGATCCTACGCACAAGTTCATCGAGTGTGTCGCGTTCATTTAGAAGTGGGATCACGATACAGACAGAATTCATCGCAGTTCCTCGATCCCAGTGATTTTGTGCATCAGCGGTCGGCCCATCTGGAAAACCAGGACTCCGGCACAAAGGCCTAAGACATCGTAGAGTATATCGAGCTGGTCAAAATGTCTGCCGACAAGAGGTTGCGTGATTTCGTCAAAACACGCATACAGGATTCCAAGGCCTACCGTTGCAAGAGCATAGGCAACCCAACCCCGATTCCCAAATCGAACCTGCAAAGCCAAACTCGCAAGTACCCCCAAGAAAAAAAACGCGAGGAAGTGCAAGGTCTTATCGCTGGTCAATTGCAAGGTCTTTGGAACTTGCCGTTTCGGAAGATGCGTCATGATGAACATGAAGATCAGATAGCAGATCGCAAGTAGCGACGAAACAGCACGAACCATAGACAAAAACGGGTCAGGACATTGTGATGGAAGTCAGCCTTTGATGCTAAATGCAAGAAGCCTCGCCCAAGGCGAGGCTTCACGGTGTTGTAGTATAACAATCTTTGGAGACTAATCCCACCACCATTGGTCGTCGCGTAAGTCGCTTGGTGCGGATAGCTTTCCTGCCGAATCGTCCAAGCTGTTGTCGACTTGTGGATCGGAAGCGAGTTTACGCGAAGAGATGTGTACACCCCCGATCGGAGTGATCAAAGTTCCTTCTTTCCACATGGCATTGACCGCTGGCTCAACTTGGGAAATCCCGTTGTTTACCTTGGTCGAGAGCTTCTCTTCGTCAGCAAAAACTCCAAGA
>JAGWZB010000428.1 GCA_018969045.1 Planctomycetota bacterium
AACGCTCATCAGCGGTCATGGACGCTGATGGAAAGCCTAGCGGCTAAACGGAAAATTCGGCGACTTAAGCAAAGAAGGCGGGCAATCTCTAGGATTACCCGCCTTCTTTAAGAACTAAAACCAAGTGAATTTCAGACGATCAAATTACTCGTCCAGAGAAACAACTTCGCTTCCATCACGTGTTACCAACGCGGTGAACACAGGGGTGGAGATGGTCGCTGGCAAGAACACAACCGAGCCGTCTCCACGCAGGGCTTGAACACCGCTTCCGTGGAACGAGTAAGGGTTGTCTTGGTTGAAAATGTTCATCACAGCACAACCGGGAGCTTGTGGGTTGTTCCGGTCGATACCTGCCAATCCGCGTGGGTGGCGAGCCGTGTTCCAGTCGACATACGAGGAGTTCAGCGTGAAAGCTGGAACTGGGGTGGTCGTCCAAGTACCTTGGTAGGCCACACCGTTGAAATACAGACGCTGACGGCCTGCGATCTCGATGAAGCAAAGGGTGTTGGAAAGACCATCGGTGACCGAAGCGAATTTACGCTTGGGATTGACAACGATTTCTGCATTTTCACCACCGGCATCGTTGGCTCCCAACATGGAGTTGTGAGTCGTGGTGGCTGGCAGACCAACGCAACTGGCCAAAGTGCTGTGCAATCCGCGCAGTGCAGCGTAATCAGTGCGCGGCAACGGGAAAGCTACACCTGAGGGCAAAATCCCAGCTTGGTTGAAGTACGGGCCGTAATCGGACTGCGATTCAGGGGTTGATGGGCACAAAAAGGATGGAACAGGCGTGGTGGCCGCCGCAGGGACTTGTCCCAACGGTGCCGGTAGGTTCCGTGGATCGATCAAAGGCTTCTTCAGATCGAACAATTGGAACGTGGTGTTGCCTTCCATGAACGGAAGCATCAGACCAAGAGGTGCAAAGCTTCTGCGAGCGTCCACGGTCGCTGCAAAAAATGGGTTGCCTTGAGCCGCGTAGGCATCGGTCAGTCTGAACTGGGTGGCCCATGTAGGGACCCACTTGTTTGCAGACTCGTGATTGTGCAATGCCAATCCGATTTGCTTCATGTTGTTACCACAACTCATCCGTCTAGCTGCTTCCCGTGCAGCTTGAACTGCTGGTAGTAGCAATCCGACCAAAATTCCAATGATCGCGATCACCACCAACAGCTCGACTAGCGTGAAACCTGTTCGTCGAGCAGTTCGTTTCATTACCTACCTCCGAAAGAGAAAAAAAGACACATAAAAACGTGACAAGGGAGGAGCGTACTCCTTAGGAATTACTGTAAGATAGAAAAACTTGAGAGTCTACTAGACTAGATTCATTTTGCGGATACTAGGTCAGAAATTTCGTCTTTTTTGGAAAATCATGATTTTGACGAACCGTCATAAATCGAAGGTTTTCACGCTTAAATCCACGCGGCAAAGGAAACCAAGATGCAGGGAAACCCGAAACGATCGATGACCGCCCTAGGAATCGTAGCCCTGGGCTCAATTGCGCTAAGCACAAGCCTTTATAGTCAAGAAAAAGACCAGACCATCGGGACGGGAGTTCCGAAGTCAGTTGGTCAAAGCGACTCCAAACCCTTTCGAGTTCCAGAGAAAATTGGTGGAAGCGGGCATCGGATCTCAGTGGGACAGGCCGACTCGGAGTTTCCGCTTGCGGTGGTCAAGGGCACACCCTACGAGATGGGACATCACGTAGGAAGATTGTTCGCCAAAGAGATTCAGACGTTTGTACCCGCTGCCTTGGCAGGCATCACGCAGGAGCTTAAGGTCCAGCCTGGGATTCTCAACGAAGTTTGGGCAAGGACCAGTAGTTACGGGGACGACCGGCTAGAACAAGAGCTCGCTGGGCTTGCCGACGGGTCTGGAGTTCCCCTAAGCACGCTCCAGGCACTCCATGCCGTTCCCCTGCTGATGCCTTATTCATGCAGCAGCATTGCGGCTTGGGGCCAAGCGACCGTTGATGGACATTTGTACCAAACGCGGAATCTCGATTGGAGCATGGAGGTCGGTGCCCATGAGTTCCCGATGATCGTGTTGTATATTCCAAACGAAGGTATCCCGCATGTCGTGCCATCCTTTGCCGGGATGATCGGAGCCCATACCGGAATGAATGCCAAGGGACTTGCGCTCAGCGAGATGGGGGATGCGTCTGGCAAAGAGGCACCCTATCAAGTCCACGCACCTCACTTTACAGTTTACTTCCGTACGATGCTCTACGATGGAGATTCTCTGAGCAAAGCGTTATCGATTTTCAAAGCCCAACCAGCTACCAAGCGGTATCACTTTGTGTTTGGGGATGGACAGACCGACCAACGGGCGGTCAAGGTCCGGGCTCACTCACCAGAACCTTCCGATAAGCAACTGCTGATTTGGAAGGATGCGGATCCCACCGACGAGTTTGCACCCAATGTTCTTTCGTGCATCGTTTACAACGACGAAGGTAGAGGGGCGTTTCCAACCCTGCAAAAAGAACAGGGCAAGCTAGATGGACCGAAGCTGATCGAACTTGCCAACAAGATCCCGATCAAAGGAGGTAACGTTGAAAACGTTGTCTACGATGCCACTGCCCTGAGGATGTGGGTTTCCTATGCGAAATCAGGTAAGGAGGCTTATACCCGCCCCTATACCTACATCGATCTTCGAAAGATCGACGCAGATGCAGATGGCAAACCAGATCTACTTCAGTAGGCAAGCTACGGGCTCTTCAGGTGACAACGAAAAAACCCTCGTCAAGGCGAGGGTTTCTTATCGTTTGTCCATTGCTAAGACAGCAGCTATTTCTTGCGTCGCCATTTGGCAATCGCGCTACCGATGCCTAGTAGACCGAACACAGCAACCGAAGAGGGTTCTGGAACTACGCCGGCACCTCCATCTTCGGAAACGAAATCAAAACGGATGTCTAAATTGGTCGAGTTTTCCTTCAAAGGAAAGTCGTTCGAATCTCTAACTTTGGAATCGTAGTGCTCATACCAAAGTCGGTAGGTACCTGAAGTTAGGTTTGTACCGCTTGGGCTCAAGCTGCCCGTGCCCACCAAGTTACTGGCGATTGGAGCTGACTCGACTCCCCCAACTACCTTAACAAATCGGAACGTTCTAGTGTTGAGGCTGAGGTCGGGGTTGCTGGGAACCCGGATTTGGGGATCTTGATCAAAAATCTGCCAATTGAAGACGCCATTGATCGTGATTTCCCAATAAGCACTGTTATAGACGGACGTCGGAGTGCCCGCAGCACCACCTCCGGGCGTGTAGAGTTGGGAATAGCTTGTCAAGTTGTACCGAACAAAATTGTTTGCTGCCAAAGTCCCTGTCTGGCTAACGTCAGTTCGAACTGCTCCCTTGCCAGAAGCCAGTGACTGGTCCTGAATGACTAAAGTATCGAAAGCAGGTGGGCTCCAAGTTTTTACCGTTCCGAAAAAACTCTCGGAAGGACCACCAAGCGTGGACTCAACCACCTTACCAGCAAACCCATTGCTACTGCTGTCGGTATACCCGGGTTTAAGCACTGCCGATATGGTCGCTGCACACGCAACCTGCGCCATGCCCGCGAAGAGTAACAACCCTAACCCAAAACATCTTG
>JAGWZB010000429.1 GCA_018969045.1 Planctomycetota bacterium
TAGCGATTGCGAAGCTGGCCAACGGCCATTTGCTCCATCGCGGCGATCTCTTTTCCGACATTCAGTTGCATAGTTTTCTCCATAGAATTTGGGTAATCGGACTCGCGGCGAGTTAACCGCCGTGGACGACAGTGAGCACGTTTTCGGTGGAAAGCTCAAGACGATCTGAAGAGGATTTGGCAGGATTTCCAGCTTGCTTGCTCTCAGGTAGCGAGTCTCGCTCCCGGAGTCGCAGGATGCCGGCAGCAAGGATCGCTGCGACATCGACGAGTTGTTGCTCGTCAGGCGTGCGCGCAGTTTCAGCGCAGTTGGTCATCGTGAAAAAACTCCGCAAGAGAATCGCCACCGGTTGTGGTCTGGGTAGGTTCGTGGCCGAGCTTGGCCCTATTGTTTACCTACCGGGCGGAGGTTCGAGTTGGCGGTGGAAATTAGCCAGTAAGAATCAAAGGGTAATTCTCCTCTACTTTCAACTCTCTACTATCCACTTTCTAGCCGCCCAGCGGCTCGCCGAGTTCTCGAACGCATTTCTCCAGTATGTTCTGCAGCGCCAAAGTGTCACCCTGACGGCCATCGGGTATTGACCAAGCATCCGCCGAGCTCTCCGCGATCGATTTCGACCGATCCCCCATGCTGTTGTAGGATTCGGTTGACAATCGCTAGCCCCAACCCTAGCCCCGAGTGGGACGACGCTTGATCCTTGTCCTGCGATCCAGGATCGATTCGTACGAACGGTTTCATCACCTCGCTACGAAAATTCCCCGGGATACCCGGTCCATCATCCTCAACGTCGACGCAAATGAATCGATGGCTCTCTCTATGCGAATTGAGCTCATTGCTCTCGGAAACATGGATTCGCACCATCGACTCCGCGTAACGCGCCGCATTGGAGGTTAGATTGACAAAGACTCGCTGAAAGGATCGACGATCTGCAAGTACTTTTATGTTCGGATCCGTACCGGCAAAAACCATCTCAAATTGCAACTGCGGATAGTCGATTCGCAACGCTCTTAAGATGCCTTCCAAGGCAAGGTCAATCGTGATGATTTCTTTGGACTGGAGCGGTTCAGCTTGCTCGTTTCGAACATAGAATAGAATCTCCTGCACAATCGCTTCGATGTCATCGATGGACTGGAGCATCACCAATCCTGGAGAATCAAGCCCTTGGTCGATCTGCGATCGAGGAACAAGGGCCGCAGCAAATTTCAACCGTGATAACGGAGTTCGAAGCTCGTGGGAGACCACCTGCAAGAGTTCTTTTTGCGTTCGAATGACGCTCTCGGTCTTCGATGCCATCGTATTGAACGCCATGGCCAGTTTGGTAGCTTCTCCAAGTTTCGTCGCATCGACCCTGGCGCTGAAATTCCCATCGGCAATCGCCATGGCCGCAGTCTCGATCTTTCGAAACCTCAAAGAGACTTTAATGATCATCCAGGCAAAAACAGCCAAAGCCACCAATAACCAGCCGAGAATCCCATACCCCGCAGCGACCTGAGCATAATTGGTAACCTCCTTTAACGGCCCCAAGCAGAGCACTTGGCTCGAATCCCTGAGTTCAAGGGCAACAAAATTACCAACATCCGTCTGATAGAAGACACTCTGGTGGTAATCCGTGAGCTTTTCGGAGACTTTACCGGGTAAGCTCTCTCGCTGTTCTATGCGAATCGGGACTCGTAACAGACTTGAGTATTTACTGATGGTTGCCTGGGCATCTCCGGAGGATTCCAACGCCTCACGAATGCCCTTGAGCCTGCTATCGACCTGAAGCTCGATGAATCGATTGGTCAAACAACCAATCGGACCGCAAAGCAGGTAGTGGTCATCGCTAAGCGGTACGCCTAGGAAGTCGATCATGCCGTCGGCATAACGAACGATAAATCCATCGGATTTTATTAGACGCGACTGCTCGGACTCAGCAAGCTCACTGATGGGGAGAATCGCAAGGGGACCGACGCTCTGTTTACCCAGCTCAGCAAGCTTGTTTCCTTGCTCTTGCGGTGGGCAAGCAACCAGTTGCTCGGCAAGGAAATGAAGCTCATCGAGGTGGACTTGCGATAAACCTGCGATCACCCGATTGCGGTCCGAATAGACTTCACGAAATAGTATTGCTTCAACAGTCCACTTGATCGATAAAACAACACACAAAAAAACGATGACAACCTGAATATAGAATCGAATCATAGGTTATCTGACAGCATATAGCCATCTCCATAGACCGACATGAGCCTCACAGGATTTTTAGGATCCGTCTCGATCTTTCGTCTAAGTCGCAACACATGCATATCGACAGAACGATCCCCGAAATCGTACGGTTCGCTCGTATGCACTCGATTGAACAACTCCTCGCGACTCGTAAGTTTGTTTTTGTTTCGAGCCAGAACCACCAGGATGTCAAACTCCGCATTCGTGAGCTTGATCGGCTTACCTTGCAACTCCAGCAACCTACTGTCAAGGTCAATGACCAAATCTCCTACTTCGAGGACCTCTTGCGTGTCCTGTGCATTGTTGCCGTATCGCCGCAGATGAAGTTTCAGGCGAGTGACCAGCACCATCGGCCGCACAGGCTTGGATAAAAAATCGTCAGCCCCAATCTCCAAACCGAGCACTTCGTCGAGTTCCTCATTGCGGGCGGTCAAGATTAGGATCGCACCCTGATAATAAGGCCGTACCCGCCGACAGATGGTAAAACCGTTTGAGCCTGGCAGATTGATATCAAGCACCACCGCATCGGGTTGAATACCAAGGATTCGATCGACGGCACGGTCGCCATGCCCTTCGATTTCAACGCGGAAGTCGTTCTCCTGCAGAAACGCCCGCATGATCGCGGCAAGCTTCACATCATCTTCGACCAATAGTACGGTCTGCATTTGTATAGATTGCGTGTCAGAGGCCTGTGAACTGGAGGGACGAGATCCAATGATACAACGAAACCCATTACCGAACAAACCTCTAGCAATCGCTGCACGGTTGCTAGAGTTTGCTTTCGATGGAAAAATACTTTTGAAAATTCCGATGTTCTTCCCATTGAATAAATCGCGTTATGCGATTTTTAGTGACAATTCAATGACAATTGCTTTGGCTAATAGGTAAACCTGCAAAACCCAATGATTTCGACAGTTTAGGCTTGTGACAATTCAGTGACAATTGCATTGGCTTATGCACCAAAGGCGGTTGCTCATGCTGCAAGCTCCCGATTCCTGCTCGCCACGACTCAATTGTCACTAACTTGTGACAATTGTTTTCTTGCAATACGAGTGACGATCGTTTCTAGTGGGCCTCGGGAGATTTATTTTTCCAAAGAGGATGTTTTTTTGTTTTAGTTTCACTTATTTTTAAGGGTGCCAAATAATGGCGAGATCGTCGAAGAGAATTCGAAACAAGAACCGACTGGGAGCCTACTTAGCCGCAGGGGCAGGAAGCCTTGGGATGGTGTCGTCTGCAGAAGCGGGTGTAATTTCGATCAATATTGGAAACACTGGATTCAATATCGGTGGAACCAATGCAGGAGTTCATCCAGGCGGTTACAACGGCGTAGATAATTTCCCCACTACGGGAGCTGGAGAATTTGCTATTCTTAACGAATA
>JAGWZB010000430.1 GCA_018969045.1 Planctomycetota bacterium
GACAACGACCCGCAAACCCAATGTCGCCGCGTTTGCGATTCTAGTAGCAACCCTGAGCCTGAGCGGTTGCCAACTGGGAGCCCGAAATCAAAACTCACGCGGTGTGGCGATGTACCAGCAAGGCAGATACGCAGAAGCACTACAGTATTTCGAGCAAGCCAAAATCACCGATGCGGCGAATCCCGACACCTATTACAACCTGGCTTCAACCTACCACAAACTAGGAACCGCAGCAAAAGATCCCAGAATGATCGACAATGCCGAGCGGATGTACAACACCTGCTTGGAGATGTCGCCCAATCACGTCGACTGCTATCGAGGCTTGTCAATCCTACTGGTCGATAAAGGACAACCAGAAAAAGGATTCACTCTCCTAAAAGACTGGGCGGTTAAAAACCCAGGCCTCAGCGAGCCGCGGATCGAACTGGCTCGCCTGCATCAAGAGTTCAACCAAAACAAAGTCGCCGAGCAATATCTCAATGAAGCTCTAGCCATGGATCCAAATAATCCACGCGCTTGGGCCGCCAAAGGACGCTCCCGGGAAATGTCCGGCGATTTGATGATGGCCGTCCAGAACTACGAGCAAAGCCTCGCACTAAACGCCTCTCAACCCGAACTCTACCAACGCATCGGTGCCCTCAAAGTACGCTTAAGCCAAGCTGCTCCAGCGGCCCCTTCTGCTCCAGCAACCACGACCCGGTAAAGCTGGCACTAAGTGGATTTCGCCAGATGGATCACCCAAACCTCTGGTTCTGATAAGGGGGTAAGGGGTAAGGAGTAAGGGGTCAGGGATGACAGAGAACGTCGTTAAATTGGGCAGACTTGAAGCTTTTTAAGGAACTTTCCAAATACTCCGTATGGGGGGTGCCGATAGATACCCCCTAACAAGGGAAAGTTATGATCGCTCAAGACTTTGATGCCATCGCCAGGCGCATCCGTGATTCGCATATCCTGCGAGCCCGTAGTCGCATCGGCAAATATCGCATCGAAAAGAAGCTTGCTCAAGGCGGATTCGCAACGGTCTATCAAGCTTGGGATACGATCGAAGGGGTCCATGTGGCGCTGAAAATGCCTCATCAGTACGTGGTGACAGCAAGCATGCTTGACGCCTTCCAGAGGGAAGCTCGCCTGATCGCTAAACTCGAACACCCAAATATCTTGGGGCTCAAAGACGCCAGTTTTATCGACGGCCGCTTTGTAATTGCTAGCAGGCTCGGAACGCAGACACTTGCGATGAGGCTCAAGCACCGAATCGGACTTGCCACCGCTCTGCTTTATATCGAGCAGCTCATCCAAGCGGTTGCTTATGCGCATCGCAATCGTATTATCCATTGTGACATTAAGCCAGAGAATTTGATCCTTTTGTCGGATGGTAGGTTGCAGTTGACCGACTTTGGGATCGCCAAAGTTGCACATCGCACGATAGCTCACACGTTGATCGCCTCAGGTTCGGGCACTGTTGGTTACATGGCACCCGAGCAGGCCATGGGGCGGCCTAGTGCCAAATCAGATGTTTTCTCGATCGGTGTTCTATCCTACCGCGTATTGACAAGTATTCTTCCGGAATGGCCTTTCGATTGGCCACCCAAAGGCCTTGCTAACTTAAAACGCAAAGTTCACGGTGACTTGGTTGAAGTCTTGCGCAAAGCGATGGAGCCTCGGCCGTCCCACCGATACCAAGATGCCAATTCGCTTCTTCGTGCCTATTTGCCTGCCAAGCGAAAAACGCTTCGAATGAGACCAGAGATCCACCGTGGCTAACACGAAATTCGCATCCGTGTTGCTTGAGGACGTGATTCCCTTCTGGACTCGTCATGGATGGGACACAAGTTTGGGTGGGATGATCACCTCGCTGGATCGCGACGGAAGCGTTGTTGACACCGACAAATCGATTTGGTTCCAAGGCCGTTCGGGTTGGATGTTTGCAACTCTTTACAACACGGTGTCTGAGAATCCCCAATGGCTTGAAATCGCACAGAGTTGTTTAGATTTCCTAGACCGCTTTGGTTCAGAGGAGTCGTCGATTAGCGAGCGACTGTCTAGTGATTTGGCGGGCACTTATCCCAAGCTCTATTTTTCCGTGACCCGTGATGGAAAACCGCTTAGGAAGCGTCGCTATTATTACAGCGAATCGTTCGCTTCGATCGCTTATGCGGCGATGTACAAGGCTACAAAGATCCAGCGGTATCGGAACGCAGCAGTGGGTATGTTTGAAGCATTCCTGATCGGATGCATTGAACCGGGGACCATACCTCCGAAAACCGATCGTGCGACGCGACCGATGCAAGGGATCGGACCATGGATGATCGCTATGGCGACTGCTCAGGAACTTCGAGAAAACCTTCAGGATCCCAGTATACTAGGCAAGACCTGCACTCAATGGATCGATCGGTGCATCGAAATCATTGAGACGGTATTTTATAAACCGGAGCTCGCGGTACTCATGGAAGTGGTTGGAGACGAAGGCCAAGTCCTAGACCACTTTGACGGCCGCCAGCTCAACCCCGGTCATGCGATCGAATGCGCATGGTTTATCCTTCATGAATCGATCTACCGCAAAGAACCCAGGCTCATGGACCTGGGGCTTGGCATCCTCGATGCGATGTGGGAGCGGGGATGGGATAAGCACTACGGCGGTTTGTATTACTTTCGTGATGTCTACGACAAACCGATTCAGGAATATTGGCATGATATGAAGTTTTGGTGGCCGCACTGCGAGGCGATCATCGCCACCGACCTAGCCCGTCGGTTATCGGGTCAGGAAAAACACCACCACTGGCACGAACAGGTCTGCCAGTGGAGTTTCGACCATTTCGCAGATCCCCAGCACGGAGAGTGGTTTGGTTACTTGCATCGCGACGGAAGTCGCTCTAGCAGCCTCAAAGGTAGCTTGTGGAAAGGCCCCTTTCATTTACCTCGCATGCTTTGGTACTGCAGTCGAATGGAGTCTTTCGGGCACAGCAAATAGGACCGATGTATTGGATGTGTTGTGGTAACGGGCTAAGATATCGCGGATATCACTGAGTTGTTCTGATCTTAGGTATTTGCCATCGATCGTCCTAGATCCCCTTGAATCACCAGCGATCGAAAACTCAATAAATCGCCCGAAATCGTAGGAGTTGTCGGCATTTCCCAAATTCAGCGCCGTGATTCGATCCCAAGAAAAGGATTCGCATTGAGGGCGGTTTCGAATATGGATTCCGTCAGCATCGAGTCTCAGAAAACCTAGGAAGTCGACGAATGCAACTCGGGCTAGAGCAAGCCCTCCGATGAGCATCCCAAAGCCCATGATGAGCATTTGGATTTTCAAGTTAGGAACCTTGTGAATTTCAAGGAGCAGAAAGGCACCTGCGAAGATGAGAAACAGGGACTCAATCGCGTGGACAACACCGACCCTCCAGCGTTTAGGAGCGAAGAAGTACACACGGGGTGACATCGAATGATTTGGGGAATAACTAGCCGCTTTGTTCATGATTCCAAAGTTCTCTTCTAAAACTAATGATAAAAACAGGACAGTTTGGTGAGTCTGCTGGTCATCACGGGACCAGAGCGATGTGAGTGCACTTGGC
>JAGWZB010000431.1 GCA_018969045.1 Planctomycetota bacterium
TGTTTGCGGGCATCATGCGATTCCAATTTCCTTGGTGTGGATTCGATACAGGCTGCGATGAGGGTCCGACCATCGCCAGGCGGGTTCTCCACCTGGAGCATTGACTTCATAGCTGTAGACTTTGGTGCCAACGGTCTCGAGGATCGTGTCACCACGCTCAGGGGTGATGAGTGATCCCGCTAGGACCAAATCGGCTGGGTTGATTAGAAAATCACGGTCGGTCCATTGCATCCGAACCCCACCGTAACCGTCATCGAGTTTCATCAGCGTCCGGCCGATCGTGGCCAAGACGCTCACTTGATTTGTACCTCGCACATAAACCACAGTGCTTGAGGCATGCGATTTGAGCTTGCTTGCAAGCCACTGCTGGCCAGCACGAAGAAGATCTGCCATCAGAGCTGTCCTATGGCTTGGTCGTAGGTGGAGTGTTGTTTTGCTCCAAGAGCTTAAGCAGGTTTTGATACTGGTCCATCAATTGCTTGAACTGCTCGTCATCTAGTACTGCTTTACCTCGTTGCTTCCTGGCGTTGCGAATCGCCTGAAGAACAATGGGCAATCCGTATTGAAGTCCCAAAAGCAGTGCGATGCTCGAACCCGCCGAGGTTGCAATTACACCTGTGGTCGTCCACTGCGATCCTACCCGCAGCCGATCGGCGATGATCCCCGAGTCTTCAGGTTGCCTGGGAGAGGGCTTGAGTCTTGGGCGATCTACAATCGAATCGATCAGATCATCTTGGGGCTCTGCTTGGGCTAGAAAGCCTAGCGGTACCTGCATCGGTTCTCCGTAGATCGTCGACGGAACTTGGACGATCTCCTGGCTATCATCGATTTGGCAACTTACCTCGCGAGCGTTTGCTGGCAGGCCTTCGAGTGTCGCAGGAAGTTTGCCACGCATCGCGCTAAGCAGAAAAGGTGTCGATTGTCCCAAACCTTCGCCACCACCGGCCCAGGTCAGCAAGCCAACGACCCGAGGGCCATCTTCGCTGTAGTCGACGATGCTCGAACCGCTTCGGCCACCGATGGCTTCAGGTTTCCAGGAAAGAAGCTGGCCTTCTTTGCGGTTTAGCCGCAGCACCTGCAAGCTTGGCCATTCGCATCTTGGGCAGCCGAAAGTAGTGATCAGCGACTGGGTGTTTGGGTAGCGATCCGCGATAGGGATTGGCTCGACATCTTTGGCAAACGCGAGATTGCACTTGAGTAGCGCAAAATCCACGCTGGTCCCTTTACCGTATCCCGATGCGATGATCGTAGCAGTACTCCGCTCCGAAACACCGTTGGTATTCCATCGCTCGACGTTAACGATCCTGCCACGCGTGGTACCGGCCACATGGGCGTTGGTAAGGACAATCGCATTACCTTCGGGAGTCCTACCAACAATGGTGCCGCTACCGCAGACATTGCTCACCGTCACTCGCACCGTGGCTCGGATCACCTGGTCAAAGCGATCCAGAGCCTGGGTTGGCACGACGCTCTTAGTCCGCGCTGCTTCAACCGTAAGATTTTCCTTGAGTGGATCAAGAACAATCGTCCCGGAAGAGTACTGAACGATCGAGCATTTGCCATCAGGGCAGTTGCGATCTTGAGCATATACGTCGCTGCCAATAGCAGCCACAATCATAAATACCAGAGCCAAACTTATCGTTTTCATGGTGGTTCCTGCGGTAATCTGAAAATGGAAAGTGGGCAAATCGATCAGCAACACGCTGCGTTACTGACTGATCCGCATCCGAACGGTCGTGTCGGCAGATGCCGCAGCGCGAACTACCTTGCCGATCGATTTGTTACCAGTCGACGTCGCGGTCACCACGTTGTTGGTATCGTCCCAGTACAAGATGGTGCCGACGGTAAACGCCACACCAGTGTTTTTGTTGAAATCAAAAACACCGTCGACTGCCAGCGAACCGAGTTCACCAGCAGCCAGCGGGCGCACCGTCACACCGACAAGATCGCCTTGGACGACCACTTCCCCAGATTGCAAAGCAGATACCGGAGTGTGGTCGATGTACTTACCATCCTGAATAAAAGTTGCCTGTGGCATGGATCGTTTCTCCTGATTGACTTAGTTGGACGAATAAACAGATGAGTAAAGTACCGACTACACTTCACCCTTGCTCTTGATTGCAGCTCTTGGGTCTTGCAAAGCCACACCGAAGTCGTGGTAGCCACGCATCTGTACCCCAAGGATGTTGAAATCAGCCGTAGCCGTTTCAATCGTTGGAGCTTCTTGCCCGTTGAGGAATGCAACTTCGATCACTGGTAGATCGTTCGGATCCGAAAGTAGGTACCAAGCTTTGGTCGAGTTGCCCGTGTAGTTTGAATTGCCGAGGTAACGACTTACCTCGACACGGAACTTGCCAGCGTGAGGATTATTGATAGGCATCCTCGCGTTTGCCGTGTTGTCACGCATCTCCAGCGACTTGTAGAGCTGGGTGCCAATGGCCGAAAGAGCCGTTGGGACCAACAAGATCGTTGGCATGGTGCCGATCGGTTTACCATCGGCATCTACCAAGTCGTAGTATGCTACTTCGGCTTTGGTTAGACCATCGATCGTAAGAGCCGTATCCGCACCGGAAACGAAGTTCTTGTTTCCAGCTGTGAAGAACGCTGAGTTATTCATGAACGTGGTCCAGAATATATCGTTGATCTTTAAGCCAGATCCCCGGCCAAGCTTCCTTGGCACGGTCGTGATCGCTCCCAAGTCATCATTGATGAAATCGCGTCGGTCCACACCAAGCATCAACCCGTAGGTATCAGCCTTGTTAGTGAAGCTTTCGTTTCCAAGATTGCCGTGTTTGATTTCACCCCCAGGTGCCACTAGCTCGTACTGATCCTTTCCGATCAGCCGATAGCTGGTCACGGTTTTGAAGTCGACAACATTCCGAATCGCGCAAATGTTTCTCCAAGTTCGCTCGACAGTGAAGAATCCTTCGAGCAGGAACTTATTGGCAACGTTCGCAAGAATACCACCAATGTCCACATTACTAACGGAGCTTGCTTCCACTCGATTACCGAATGCTGCTCGCATCACATCGCGGTGGTCTCGGAAGGTTCGCCCGGTGTAACCGTTGGCCCAAGCAGCCTCGAGCAAGAGCTCTTGCAGTCCGATCCCCCCCTTAAATTTGCGAGCAGCAATCTCCAACGATTGCTCTTGGACATGCTCTTCGACGTTCATTAGTCCTGCACTGACATAGCATGCAGCTTCCAAGACATGAGCATTGATCGTGTTTTGAGGGACATGGATCGCGGGAACTTCGGGGCGCATCATTCGGATTTTCATGAGTTCTGCTTTCTCAAGGTTCCATCCTTCGCGGATCGCTTGGGCTTCGACTAGCGGAAGCACTCCGTTGTAAATCGCACGGATCCCGGCGATTCGTTCGAGTTCAGTAGCATGGGCAGCCCTCATGGCTTCGACTTCGCTAATCCCCTCAGGGGGATTCGTGACTGGCTCGACTGGAACCGGATTCGGGGGAACCAAGACCGGTACTGGATCCGGAGCAACCGGAGTCGTCGGAGTTACGGTTTGGTCGTCTTGATTTGCAGTTTGAGTCTGATCCATCTCGGTT
>JAGWZB010000041.1 GCA_018969045.1 Planctomycetota bacterium
ATTTTTTCGATAGTGACGGCACTCGGTTTTGTGGCCACCTACGCGTTGGCATTAACAACTTCCCGTCCTAGCGAAGAGCCAAATCTTCAGCAACTAAAGAGGTATCACCGTATTACGAAAGTTCCATTTCAGATGCAGGATTCAACTAGCCTGTCCTGCAGGCCTCTGAGTCAGGTTCGGCAAAATCCGCATGAGCCCTCCTATCCCCAAACTGCTTTCTGCGATGTGTACGTCAACAAACTCGCCAAAGAAACGATCGACTCGGGGCAAGGCAAATATCCCGAAGGATCTTTGGTGATTAAGTCCAAGCTAGCTAAAGTGGATGCAAAAGAGGCAGAGCTATTTACCGTAATGCAAAAGATGCATCCGGGCTACGACCAAGAGCATGGTGATTGGAAATATTCGATATTCGACGGAAAAACGTTCCGCATAATCGCTTCGGGCCGTATCGAATCGTGCATCGATTGCCATACTAGTTATTCCAGTACAGACTTTATCACTCGAACTTACATGAAGGATATCCGAGTAGGTTACCTTCCGGAGTTTGCCGAATCCCATCCAGACATCGTAGGGCTAACCGATTCAGAATTCTCGGTCCAACTCCACCTTGACCTCTTGGGGCCCAATCGCAAAAGAGTAAAGCAAATCATCCTTGTTTTTAGGAAAACAGATCCTATACCTACAGATCTAGCAAAGCCTATTGAGGTCACCGGTAAACGTGAATGGATAGAATTGGATGGACCCACAGGAACGAAAAGCGGATACTCTAATGAATCCATCAAAGTCGAATCTTGGCGATACCTTGAAACCTCCGAGCTCCCCAAATAATAGTGGTTGTATTGTACCTCAACTGTTTTTCCGCCTCCCAGGAGCTTCGCGACTCTCGCCAACGACCGGTGCGGTATCATCCCAATCTTTGGTGCTTGCTTTTCCTTCGCCATCCACATTTTGTAGCTGAGCAATGCGACGTCGCGCTCCATCGAGCTGACGATGGCACAGTTGGATGTACTCGACAGCTTTGGCGTACTCACTGAGCATCTGCTCTAAAGGCAACGTGCCGCTCTCAAGCTTTCGGACCACTTGCTCCAAAGATGCAATGGCCGCTTCGAAACTCAATTCACTCGATTCCTCTGGTGTTGTCTTGGATTTGGCCATGGAAAGTTGTCTTTAACGGCTATTCAAAAAAGTTTGTTGAACCAGTCAAAACGATTAGCTGCTTCAGCCATCAGGCAATGTGTAGTAAACCGCAGGTGGCAAAGCGAATTTTGCAGGCAGCGGTAGATTCGTGTCTGCCTGGGTCCCAATCGCTTTAACCTGCAAACTTCCTGACAAAGTGACCGCGCCTAAACGTGACATGACGACCGGCAATGAACGGTGGACCGAAGAATCGTCGCCGGAAACCTGCGGATTTTGAGATGCTTGTGTTGCATCGATTTCTAAAACCAGAACATTCGCATCATCGTTTTCGAAGGTTTCGGATGCTTCTATCTGGAAACTGCTTAAAGAACTTGAGTTTTCGGCAAGTTTCAGCCTGTTGCCATTGAGCCACGCCTTTTTGATCCTCGGATGACTAATCGTCACCTTATCAGTAAATGCATCCAGTGGAATTCTCAGTGAGCATCGGACCAAAGGGTTACGTGATGGGGGTGCGGAATTGGAATCTATCAGCTTGGTCCAAGTCGTGAGAATCCATTCGGGTTGTCGTTGATCGATCCTATCGAGTTCTGCTCCAATTACGTCTTTGTGGCTGCGGGTGTCTTTGGCAAACACGACTGGCTTTCCGCCTAGGATCTGATCGCTGGTGATGGTTGGACAAACATGCTGCTCGATATAACGGATCATCATGTCATTGCCAGTAAAGTGATCCACGTAGGGCCATCGTTTTGGATTGTACATGCAATCCGTCAAATCACGGACTAAAACGACGTCGATGCGGTTGCTTACAAGTTGCCGTAACCCAAAGGGCCGACCCAATACACACATGTTGGTGTGCACTCCGATCATGATCACATGCTGAATCTGCTTGAGTTGAAGGATCGACCAAACTTCATCTCCTCGATCACTGATAAAATCGCAATTAGGATCGATCGACAATGTTGGATGCTGGGCCTTCCACGGAAGCGAGGGGTTGCGACCAAGACTTTTGAGTTTCTCAGCCCACTGCTTATGCTCTTCGGGATCGTCATCCTCTCCCCCATCGGACTGATCCAACGGATAAACCCCACTATCCTCCCGGGCGATTTTGCAATTCCAAGATGCAATGTTGGCAGGTAGCCGGCTTTTTGGGGCTTCGACCGCCCGAAGCCTAGCAGGATGCTGCACATAATAAGGCATGCAGTCGCTTGGTGAATGGATGACCGTCGATCCCGACTTGCGAGCGTGATCCAAAAGCCTATCCATCGTCGGTAGCATTTCTTCAAGTCTTCCGACAGCATTGATCGAATGATGGTAATCCCAAACGTCGCAAACGATCACTGCGGTCTTCTTGGGGTCCCAGCGAACTTGTTTCTCGTTGCGCATCGATTCCTGGGAAACTTGGTCTATAGTTCTCTTGCTAAGTACATAATCTTCGGCCGACTGGCCCAGCGCAATCGGCAGAAATAATCCTGCGACCATGCTCCAGAGGAAGACCACGGCTAACGATGCCAGGTGATTTTTGATCCGAATGAGATGGTGCATGCTGCGTGCCCAAGCCTAGAACCGTCAAAACAAACAATGGGAAATGCCGATTATAGCCTGATCAGCCTTTCGAGGGTACGAAACGCAAACAAACCAAGCTCGAAATAGCCCCAAACAGTGCAAGTGCCACTGCCAATCCAGCTTCGCGATTCTTCGTTCCATAATGAAGCAAATCGAACATTCGCATCGCGATCGTGGTCACTCCAGGAGGTTGAACTAACAAGTAACTTGCCAGATCTCCAAATGCAACCGAAAAGCCGATCATCAGCGCGATGATCCATCCCCACTGGGAATATCGAATCCACAAATACCATCGAGCCTGCCAAGGTAGATTGTGTTCAAGCCGCAGCAATTCCCCGTATCGCTCGGAGTATTGCTGCTGCAATAGCCACAGAAGTCCCCAAACCACCGGCAAGACTCGGAACTGAATCGCAAGAATAGGGCCCAGCAACGTTCGATCGGATAAAAAACCAAGCGGACTGGGTAACCAATGATTGAGCAATTGACCAACCATCAAATTGATCAGTGGCCCCGGAGTCGTAATCATGCATCCGAGCAACCCAAAGACCAGGATCGGATGGACGAATCTCGGGACCAGCCAAATAAGTATCCCCGTAAGCAGCAAGCTCAAGCTCACAGCCCAAAGGCTCAGTTGCACGCTCCATCCAAACTCGCTTGCGAAATCTTGCACATGCCATAACGCGGAAAGGCACTCGGAAAAACCCCAGGTTCGGACCCTCGCACCCTCGACGAGATTTGTATGAAATCCCATTCTCGTTAGCAAACTCATCCATGGAGTCACGCAGCAGACCATCAAGATCGTCCAACAACCGCTACTCAAAATCCATCGATAAGGCCAAGAGAGGACCGGACTAGTCATACTGCCTGACTCTTTGCTGTTTCTCCTAACGGGTAAAGCACCGGCCCAATACCCTAAAAAACCTATCGCAAGACCACATAGAATCGCAAACGCCCAAGCGGCGATGATCGGTGCGCTGCGAAGCTTCCCAAACTGCACCTGCTGATAAACGCTCTCACAAAGCGTCGGGACTTGAAACAAGTTCGTTACAACCATGTCAAACTGGACAGACGCAAACGCCCAAAGAAACGAAGCCGCCATCGGCACTCTGAGTCTAGGCAACACCATCCTCGTTAACGCATGCCAAGGTCCGACCTCAACCAAAGCCTGATCGACAGCCGATCGATTGGCTCTGCGAAGTCCCAGCGACACGATCCAAAAACAAAACGGAATTGCAGCACATGCGTGTATCCAAACCACACTTGCAATTCCCATCCAAGCGTTTTTCGATGCATCCACCTGGCTTAGACGTAACCAACCGTTGGTACCGAACCCAGCGCTCCAAGCCGTGGCTTGTACGTAGATTGGTACCAGCAGGAAACTCGAAACCACGGCAACTGCAAGCTTCCATCCGTAAATCTTAAACCAGAATACCGATAGGCTCAGCACCACAGCCATCAAGGTCGCGAATGCTCCAACGCAAGCTCCGATCAGGAGCGTCAGCAATGTCGCAAGTTCGATAGAAACATCCCACTGCACCGAAGTTTCCTTTCAAGAAATCGTAGGCTATCGAGACTTGCGATAAGGCCCCAATTATTGGATCGGCGGCGGAGCCATTTGGATCGCGTTTGGATCGACCCCTGCATATTTGGGAATCGCAGGTTCCTTAAGCTCTTTCAGTAGTCGCGAAACGATTTTATCGGTCGTCATCCCTTCCGCCTGCGCTTGGAAATTGGTGCTTAATCGGTGCCTCAAAACCGGTACAGCGATCCGCTTGATGTCTTCGATGGCGATGTTGAACCGTCCATCCATAGCCGCCATCGCCTTGCCTGCTTGGATTAGAAATTGTCCAGCACGCGGACCAGCACCGAAATCCAAAAGTTCTTTGACCACCTCGGGGGAGTCCGACTCGCCCGGGCGAGTCGCTCGCACCAGCGCGACGACATACTTGATCACAAAAGGACTCACCGCAACGGAGTTCACCAGTTTTTGGATGTTCAAAATCGCCCGAGCAGACAGGACTTTTGCGATCTCGGGTTTCTCGCCGCGGGTTGTCGTCGTCAAGATCTTCTCTTCTTCATCGGCTGTGGGATAACCCACCTTGATGTTGAACATAAAACGGTCCAACTGGGCTTCAGGAAGCGGATAAGTCCCCTCTTGCTCGATGGGGTTTTGGGTTGCGATGGTAAAAAATGGATCCGGGAGCGAGTAGGTTTGTCGTCCGATGCTGATCTCTCGCTCCTGCATGGCCTGTAGCAATGCAGCCTGGGTCTTGGGCGGGGTTCGGTTGATTTCGTCTGCAAGCAGAATGTTGGTGAAGATGGGGCCCTCCACAAACCGAAACTCCCGTCTGCCCTGCGCATCCTCCTCCAAAACGTTCGTTCCTGTAATGTCCGATGGCATCAAGTCGGGGGTAAACTGAATCCGCTTGAAATTCACGTCCAGGATCTTCGCCAAGGACGAAACCATCAGCGTTTTAGCAAGCCCAGGGACACCTTCAAGCAAACAATGCCCCCGGGTAAAGACGGCTGCAAAGAGTTGCTCGACGACTTCTTCCTGACCGACAATCGCTTTGCCTAGCTCCAATTTCATCTGCTCATGGTGCTCGCGAAACTCGCGAAGCAAATCGCCGATGCTACGAGGGGTTTTGCCACTTGGACCGCTGGCGTTGCTCACAATGTTTTCCGTGTGAAAATGCTTAGTAGATCGAACCACAACCTGCCGCTATGATACCATCTTTTCCAGACCTTTGTTTCCAGGAGTCTTGAAACTATGTCCAATCAACCAGCCGACGTCAAAGTCGATGTCATCGCGCACATCCACGCCCAACCAGGGAAAGAGCAGCAACTGCGCAGCGTGCTTGAATCCTTCGTCGCCCCTACAAGGCTCGAGGACGGATGCATCCAATACGATCTTTTTGTCGATCTGGATCATCCCAACAAATTCACCTTCATCGAACAGTGGGCCAGTCGGGATGCTCTCATCAAACACGGCCAATCGGCCCACATTCAGGAAGGTCGGAAACACTTTCCTGATTTGCTCAGCGAACCAGCGTGGGTCCAAGTCTCTCAGCGGATTCTCTAGCCGATGACCGCTCCCCATCGCCTCAAAGCATTGCTTGCTCCTGCCTCGATCGCTGTGGTTGGTGCAAGCGATACGCCTGGCAAAGTTGGGACAAGCATCTTTCGCAATCTGCTAGAGCATCGCTTCTCGGGATCCTTCTATCCGGTAAACCAAAAAAGCTCGACCATAGCAGGCCAATTGGCTTACCGCTCACTTGAAGACTTGCCCGAAAAAATAGAGCTCGCTGTCCTTTGTACTCCAGCCCAATCGATTCCAAGTCTCGTCGAGCAATGCGGTCGCTTGGAGATACCCGCGGCCCTTGTCATCACGGCTGGTTTTCGTGAAGTCGGTTCCGATGGAATTGCGATTCAACAAGAACTGGATCTTGCCAGATCCAAGTTTCCGAAACTACGGATCCTGGGTCCCAATTGCCTGGGGCTAATCCATCCAGAATCCCGAATGAGCGCCAGTTTTGCTGCAGGGATGCCCCAAACGGGCAGCCTGGCATTTCTATCCCAATCGGGCGCCTTGTGCACCGCATTTTTGGATTGGTCGATCCGAGAAGGAATCGGTTTTTCAAACTTCGTCTCACTTGGAAATCAACTCGATGTGGGCTTCTCCGATTTGCTGGACTACCTAGCAGACGATCCTGCTACGACGGCCGCGATTCTCTACATCGAGTCGATCACCAAACCCAATGAGTTCATCACAGCAGCCCAGAAATTCACCGCCCGTAAACCCCTGATCGCTTACAAAGCAGGACGTTTTCCGGCCTCGGCACAAGCAGCCGCATCCCATACCGGAGCTCTTGCGGGGATCGACGAAGTTTACCAAGCGGTCATGGAGCGATGCGGAATCGTTCGTGTCTACGACATGGAATCGATGGTTCAGTGCGCCGAACTGCTCTCGCAACAGCCCAACACCACTTTGACTCCGATCGGTCAGCGAATTGCCATCGTTACCAACGCCGGAGGACCAGGTGTCATGGCCAGCGATACACTCATCGATCAAGGCGGTCGCTTGACCGAACTGTCGGCTGAAACCATCAAATCGCTCGACGAATGCTTGCCCGCCAATTGGTCCAAAGCAAACCCCGTCGATGTCATCGGAGATGCAACACCCGAGCGATTCTCCCAAGCTCTCCGCATCGTACTTGCAGATCCAAACGTCGATACCGTCTTGGCGATTCTGACTCCCCAAGCGATGACCAATCCGACACAAACCGCCGAGCGTCTGGTCCAAATCCCAATCCCCCCGAACAAACGTGTCGTTGCTTCCTGGATGGGTGGGGGCTCCATGCAATCAGGGATCGAGGCTCTCCAAGCAAGCGGGATCCGAAATTTTGAAACTCCCGAACAAGCGATTCGAGGATTGATGCGACTGATCGATTATTCAACGATCCGTCATCGCATCAAGGAATCCGAGCCAGTCCTGACTCCCCCAACAGACGTTAACGCGATCCTGGATCGCAATCGATTTGCCGACACCCTGGGGCTGAGAAACGCCACCAAAACGGCCCCGATTCTGGTGACCGAAGTCGATTCGAAATTGCTTCTGAATCTCTACCGCATACCCACTCCAAGGATTCAGATCGCCACGACCGCTGAACAAGCCGTCACTTTGGCCAACTCGTTTGGATACCCGGTTGTCTTGAAAGTATATTCTCCTGAAATTACCCATAAAACCGACGTCGGAGGTGTTCTGCTGTCGGTCCATGATGCTGAACAAGTCGCTTTAGGGTTTGATACGATTTATACAAATGTTCGCAACAAAAAACCAAACGCACGGATCGATGGTGTCACCGTCCAACCTATGGTTCGCCTAAGCAACGCGGTCGAACTAATCGTCGGTTCCAAAAAAGATCCGGTATTCGGACCCGTCGTTTTGGTCGGGCTAGGTGGAGTAACCGCAGAACTGTTCCAAGACAAGGCTTTGGAATTGCCACCCGTGACGCCAACCCGGCTCCACCGAATGCTCAAGTCACTGCGGTCCTGGCCGCTTCTGGACGGATTTAGAGGCCGACCCAAAGCAAATATCGACGCCCTTGCAGACCTGATGGAAAAGTACTCGCTATTGGTGCAAGAACAAGATTGGATTCAAGAGTCGGATCTCAATCCCGTACTGGTCAATGATGTCCAAGCCATCGTGCTGGATGCAAGATTTATCGGCTAAGACCCAACTTGCCTAGCGATTTTCAGCGGACTGCTTCAGCAAGTACTCAGCTTGCTGGTCTGCCAACAAGGCTTCTCGCACCGCACCGCGTCTTCGATACAGTTCCGCAAGGTTGCGCCACGAATAAACAGTCGGGCCCGCTTCAAGGGCTTGCCTCAAAACCGTCGTCGCCTCATCCAGCGAACCGACTTGCAAGTAGTTAAAACCCAATTGATTGGAGATGTAGCCGCGCATCGGGGCCATGCGTAACCCTACCCGATAGCAAGCCAGCGACTGCTGTCGTAGGACCTCATGATGCTTAGGGGAGAACTCCAGCTCCCTCTCGTATGTCTTCCCTAATGCATACAAAAGATCGGCAGCCCACGGAAGATTGGATGTCGCTTGAGGAACTAGATCCGAAAACACACTGAGAACTTGCTCGATCTGATCCGCTGGTGCGTAGGTGCATTCATCCAACTCGCGAAGCGCATGCTGCAAAGCGGACTCGTGAGGCATTGACCTGCGAATCGCGGATTTCCGTTGTTGGATTTCAGAACTCGCTGGGACCGACACCTGGTCTAACTTGCGAGCCAACAGTGTCAAACCATTCCGAATCTCATCGCGTGCGCTGTGAACACTATTTTTCCGGAGCAAAGCATCGCAGGATTGCAATTTTTTCAATAACTCAGGACGTAGCTCTTGCCACGCCGCATCGGCAACTCGCTCGATCCGAGTTCTCGATTCCTTGGCCTCCTTCCCACCCCCATCTGCACCACGACTTGGGATCCACGCATCATTCATCATGGAGAATAAACCAGGATCAGTCGAGTCAAGCAGAAAGTCTCTAGGAAATGTGGCTACCAGTCGGCGATGCAACTCGGCTCGCTGCCTTGCCGCCTTCCTGCTTGCTCCCCCCTGCTCTGCCTCCTGAGCCGTTTCAATCAAATCCAGATCGTCTTGCGATGGAGAGTTTGCATCGGAGACCAGGGCCGAACGGAGCTCTCTTTTAAAGCTGGGTTCCACGTCTGGTAAACCACCTTCAAGCCTCCCCCCCTCGGTTTTGCTACCGAGTCGCGGTGCGGCAACGCTCGATGACTGAAAGGGCGAAGCTGGATCCGCTGCATCAAAGATCTCTTGAGCACCCGGATCCAATACAACCCCCTGTGACGGCAACTGATTCCAAGTGCCAGAGGTTGCCTGAGGTAACGGCTTAGGGGGCATCAACCTTAATGGCTCGCTCGGACTGACGATGGCTTGAGCTCGAGCACTTAGCGACAACGCAAGGAAACACACCAAAAGACCAATCGCTTGGTTTAGATTCCTAAGGTGCAAATCGTTGATTCGCAGGTCACTCAGAGCATCTAGCCAATCAGTTCGCTTCGGATTGTGCGTCTTGCAGTCCATGCCCAGAGTGATCGGAGTCCGGCGATGCATCCATCCAGTTTGGATAGCTCCAGCGTACCAAGCAGCGTCGATCCAAGCGATTCTCTAGGAACGAAACGAAGAGTCCCCGCAGTTTAACACCCCAAGGAATGTCAAACTGTAGGGACTGTAGCAATTAAGTTGAACAAGCTCTTCAATGCAAGGTTACTTGTCGTCTGCAATCTGTGGATAAACCACACCTGCTAGAAAGGCTCCCAAGATGGGGGCTAGCCAAAACAACCAAACTTGGCCTATGGCTGCCATGTTTCCACCAAACAAAGCGGTGATCAACGCAGGACCAGTGCTGCGAGCAGGATTGACCGATAGGTTCGTTACAGGGATCCCAATCAAATGGATCAGGGTCAATCCCAATCCGATGGCAATCGGTGCAAAACCCCCTGGCGCTCGCTTGTCGGTCGCGCCAAGAATGATCAACAAGAAAAAGAACGTTAGGACCAATTCAGCCACAAAGGCTGAGACCAAGTTGTATCCGCCCGGGGAGTATTGATCGTAACCATTCAACGCAAAGCCACCCGCTAAGTCAAAGCCCTTGGTTCCACTAGCGATCACATACAAAACCGCTGCACCAAGAAACCCTCCGACGACCTGCGAAATCACATAAGGAATCAAATCCGAAGATGGAAATCGCTTGGCGATCATCAGCCCGACACTTACGGCTGGATTCAGGTGACAGCCAGAGATATGACCGATCGCGTAAGCCATCGTCAAGACGGTCAGACCAAACGCAAGCGAGACACCCACAAGCCCGATGCCAATGTTCAGTGGGGTCGCTCCTTCCATCGCAATGACTTTCGCTGCCAAAACAGCACTTCCGCACCCACCAAAAACGAGCCAAAACGTACCGAGCAACTCAGCGGCACAGCGTTTTCCAATATTCATGATTCACTCCGATTACAAGAGAAACCTAACAACATCTAAGGATTCGGAGAGTGCAACGACCGCTGTTCGAGACCCAATGGGCTCGATTCTCCCACCTGTCCTTGGGCTCAGAATCCTAAACAATTCCAGGCAGTCTACGCCTGACCTAATGCCCATGGTACCCAATCCCTTAAAAGTTTCCATGGACCACGTAAAAACCCCTAGAGATCTTGCTCTCACGGTACCCAAGACTTTTAGGGCGTACCACCCATGAGAGTGAACTTTTTTCTTCGCAGCGCGTCTAACTTGCGAATCAACGGAACGTCGGTTTTTAAGGAATTGTATCGGAAAGTAATCCCTAGGATGATCCAAGACTTTTGGCAGTACCTCTCTCACCTTCTTCAGAACAACCAGATTTTTAGCGGTGGTTTGGTTCTGATGGTCGGCGGTGCGCTACTGGCTTACTTTCGCCAAGTCCCCGCGCAGATCTACCAATTCATCCGTCGGCGGGTGATCACCGAAATCGATATCCTGGATCGCGATCCAGCCTTTCAATGGATCGAAAAATGGCTCGCTCAACACACCTATGCAAAGAACCGTGCCCGATCCCTGACGGTCAAAACCGAGTCGATTGACTACGATGAGCGCCGCGATAATCCAAATATGGATCCTCGTCCCAGAATCCTGTTCACCCCTGCACCAGGCGTTCACTGGTTGTTCTTCAGAAACCGACTGATCTGCCTGCACCGCGAGCGACCAAAACCCAACGAAGGCTCCGGGCAAACGGTCAACGTCCGTGAATGCTTCAATATCACGATCTTCTCGCGCGATCGCAAACTGGCCCAGCAACTGCTCGAAGAAGCCCGCGATGTGGCCATCCCCAAGTCTGAATTGCGTCTGACGGTCCACCGCGCCGGCCAAGGCTATTGGATGGAACAAATGAAACGCCTTCCAAGACCCATCGACTCGGTGATCTTGGCCAATGGACTCATGGATGATCTGCTCCAAGACGCTCAAGACTTCTTGTCGCGTCGTGAATGGTACGTCCAACGAGGAATCCCCTACCGCCGAGGTTACCTGCTTCATGGCCCTCCAGGCACCGGCAAAAGCTCGGCCGTGGTCGCACTTGCTTCGGCTCTTCAAATGGATATCGCAGTCCTGAGCCTAGGCGACTCGAACTTAGATGACAACAGTGTCTCGGAACTCTTTAGCTCTATCCCAGTCAACAGCATCGTGCTCATGGAAGACATCGATTGCGCTTTCCTCGAACGCAAAGAGGGTGAAGATAAACGGAGCAAAGTTACCTTCAGCGGACTACTCAACGCCATCGATGGGGTCGCTGCAGGCGAAGGTCGCTTGCTGTTTGCCACCACCAATCACATCGCCCGACTGGATCCGGCCCTGATCCGCCCAGGCCGAATCGATCGTAAACTGTACATCGGATGCGCCAATCGAGACCAAGCTCACCGACTCTTTATGCGGTTCTTTCCCGATGCGTCCGAGGCCCGCGCCTCTGCTTTCGCACAGAAAATCCCATTGGGCAAAGTCACCATGTCAGCACTGCAAACCCATCTGCTCATGTACGCCGACGATATCGAAAGCGCGATCGCCCAATTGGACGATATGATCGAATCGATGTCGGATCAAACGTTATCTGTTTGATCAGCAAGTTCAGACAGCTCAAATGAGTCGGACTTTCACACTCTGACGATGGGCCGTCAAACCCTCTTTGTCAGCCAACTGGCTCACGTGGGGCTCAATCGCTCGCAACCCATCGAGAGTAAACTCCACCTCGCTGTAAGACCTCAAGAAATGGTTGGCCGATAGCCCCGATGCCCATCGAGCGGTCCCTCCCGTGGGCAGCACGTGCGATGGACCAGCGGCATAATCTCCCAATGCCACCGGGGAATAATGCCCCTTGAAAATCGCCCCAGCATTGCGAATCCGATCGGAATATCGATCGGGCTCGTCAACCGAAATCTGCAAATGCTCTGGTGCCAATCGGTCGCACAAATCGATGACTTCCTGGTCCGAACCACATCGAATACTAGCTCCAAACTCGATCAGTGAGGATCTTGCCAACTCGGCTCGCTCAAGCGTCTGCAACTGCACTTGGACTTCTCGGTCGATCCGATCGAGCATCTCCCCGTTCGCCGATAATACAATGCTCGATCCCGGCGAATGTTCGGCTTGTGCGATCAAGTCCGATGCCGCGTTGGTCGGCTTGGTACTCCCGTCGGCTATCACCACCACCTCACTAGGACCCGCTATCGAATCGATCGCGACGGTGCCATAGACCAACTTTTTAGCCAAAGCTACAAACAAATTCCCAGGCCCGACAATCATATCCACCGCAGGTATCTCGGGTATTCCATAGGCCAAGCTGGCAATCCCCTGCGCTCCACCCACCGCATAAACCTCCTGGATCCCTAGCTCATAACAAGTGGCCAAGACCTCTGTGTTATAAGCCCCAAAGGGAGTCGGAGGAGCCATGATCGCAATTTGCTTAACGCCAGCCACCTGAGCCGGAACGGCGGTCATCAGCACTGTCGAAGGGTAAGCGGCTGCACCCCCAGGCACACAGATCCCAATACGACTCAGCGGTGTGTAACGCTGCTTGAGGATCTGACCAAAACCGTCAGATACCTGCACGTCTTTGTGCAAGATCGCACTCTGAAACCGCTGTATGTTGCTTCGTATCGCCCGAACTGCATTCAAAAATTCAGCTGCCGCCAGCCGGTGGGCTTGCGCCATTGTCTCTAAGGGGACTCGGAAACCATGAGCCTCCATCCCGGGGTTATCCAGTGCCCTGGCATACTTCAAGACCGCTTGGGTCCCACCCTCCCTGACCTCTGTGCAAATCCTCTCAACAACTTGCTGAGGACTCAGCGGCTCCCCAAAAAGCGACAACGTCAACTTCGCAGAACGCTCCGAAACTACATTCCCATCAGGACTAAGCTTCTTTCGCAACGCTTCCAGACGGGATGGGAAATCCAAAGACTTCGTATCAAGTCGCGTTAACATCCAATGGCCCGCACGTTCATAGACACTGATACAAGTTAACTGGGATTCTTCAACGCCCTCAAGGCCATCCTATTGCTTCGACAGTCGGAATTTCTCCAACATCGGATGCGTCCGTTAAGACGGATAAGACTCCAATTGCTGAACCGTAAAATTGACGTTCGTGGCAACCGATTGGACATCGTCGTGGTCTTCGAGCTTCTCAAGCAATTTCATCACCGATACGGCAGTGTCCGAATCGACCTCCACGCTCATCGTCGGGATCCGTGTGACTTGCTTGGACTCCAACGCAATCTGCGCTGCCTCCAACGCATCGACTAACTCAGTATACACATCGGTCGGACAAGTCACCTCGTAACCCGATTCGCTCTCGGTAATGTCCTCAGCCCCGTTCTCCAAGGCAACCTCCATGAGCTTTTCAAGTTCGACGGCTGATTTACTTACCGAGATGAGGCCCTTTCGATCGAACAAATAAGCCACGCAATTGGTTGAACCCAAATTGCCACCATGGTTGTCAAAAAGCTTACGTATCTCAGGCGCTGTTCGATTGCGATTGTCGGTCATGATGTCGCACAGAATCGCAACTCCACCCGGGCCATAGCCCTCGTAGAGCACTTCTTCGACGTCTCCTCCATCGAGTTCCCCTGTCCCCTTCTTGATCGCCCGGTCGATGTTGTCCTTAGGCAAAGAAACCGCCTTGGCATCAAGAATCGCCGTACGCAACCGTATATTCGTCGATGGATCACCACCCCCTAACTTGGCTGCCACAATGATCGCCTTGGATAACTTGCTCCAAAGTTTGCTGCGTTTGCTATCCACTAGCGCCTTGCGGTGCTTGATGTTGGCCCACTGCGAGTGTCCTGCCATGGATAATCCTCCAAAGTACTTATAATTAAATCAATGGTTTGTTCTGGATCGGGCTCGGCTAGTTGGTCTTGCCCTTGGCTCGCATCAACTAGCGAGGTTTCTTTTTGGTCAAGTTCGTTCCAACCGACCCTTGGGATCCTTTGCTCGGTCCCTTGTTGGGTTTCTCGGTGCCTTTGCTCTCCTTCTTGACCGGCTTGCTTTTATCGGACTTGGCAATCTCTGGCTTTCCTTTGGCAACATTGGGCTTCGAGGACTTTGCCTTCTCCGCGTTGCCTTTGCCTGCCTTGCCGTTGTCTGCCTTGCCTTTGTCCGATTTTGCTTTGTCTGGTTTTGCTTTGTCCGATTTGCTCGTGTCGGACTTTCCTTTTTCTACTTTGCCTTTGGATCCTTTATCGGCTTTCGCAGGATCGGATTTTATCGCCGGCGACTTACTGCTTGATGGCTTGGCTGCAGGTTTAGTACTGGGCTTGGTTTCCTTAGGCTTCAATTCCTTAGCCGACTCAGCAGGCTTGGATGCCGCTTTGGAAGCCGTTGGAACCTCCTTGGCTTTCGACTCCTTGCCCGAAGGTCGTTCCGTCCCCGTGGCCTTGGCCGATGGAACTGTTTTTGTAGGTTTGACTTCCTCTTTCCCCTTGGAGCTGCTCACACCAGCAACCGCTTTCGGGGTCGCTGCAGCAGTATCGGCAGGCTTTTTGGTTTCGGATTCCTTTTCCTTTGCCGCAGCAGACGCAGGTGCCGCAGGTGCGGCCTTGGCGGTCGACCCCTTGGTCTTCGTTGTCGCTGCGGGCTCGTCCGCCTTAGGCTTGGTCTTGTAAGTAGCTCCCATCTCTTTCAAGACCGCAAGGGGCGTTGTTCCCTTAGGATGATGATACAAATCGCTTGCAAATTGATGCATCAAGCCAGCAAACTCAACCCCCTTGTTCTTGGGTATCGCTCGCTCAATCCCAGGAAGTGCTTTCTTTTGAATCTCTGCCAAGGACAACACATCGCACTGCCACATCGCTTCGCAGATCAATTGGCTCGCCGGTATGGAATGACCACCCAAAGCATGCTGGGAAACATACGAGACGACAAACGCAGACATGCCCTTCCAAGCTTCCAACTCTGCAGTGGCCTTCCCCAAATTCGCTTTTTTCATGTCGTCGATATCGTACTGATACCGCGTCTCGAAAATCGATTGCAAACACTGCTTGATCCTCGAAGCTGCCTGCATTGGAAATGGCAATGGCTTTAGCGCCTCGGCCAGTTCAACCGCCGTAGTGACTCGGACTTCATTCCAATCGAAATAAGTCTGCTGCAACTTGGCAAAGCCTTCGTCGGCCTGTTCGACCCTCGCATCCTCAAGGCAACATGCATAAAGCAGATGTTCCAAGACCGACCGCTCAGGTGGCTCGGCAAGCGGCTTGTAATGCTTACGAAGTGATTTCAGGAGGTTTTCGTATTTGACCGTTCGGTTTCCGGAACTCATCGATCGTTCCTTTTCCTTTCCATCGCTCTTGCTCAAGCTCATCAATGTTGCTGTAAAACAGATCTAAGTTTTTCGACGAGGTCCGCCAGGGGCGTCATCGTTTGAATCGTCTTGTTGGTCCAAGTCTTCGAGCATTTCATCGATTTCGTGCTCAATCTGATCCTCGAGCTGTTCCTGGCCCGGTTGCACCGTCTTGGGTTTCCCGTCGCGCTCCCTTGCGATCTGCTCGAGTATCTGCTGGACCGCGACCGATTTCTTCACACCCTCGTCCATCACGAATGAGAGTCTGGGGATATAACGCGTCTCAATGCGATCAGCGATTTTGGACTGCAGAAAACCCACGGAATTCTGCAACCCCTTCAAGACCGTCCTCTGCTGGGCTTCTGTCCCCATAATGCTCACGAGCACCTTGGCTTCACGCATGTCAGGTGTGACTTCCACCCCCACGACCGTGACGTTTTGGACCCGTGGATCCCTCAGCTCGGTGATAATCGCTAGCGAGACGACTTCGCGAATCGCCTCAGCAGCTTTCAATAGCCTGCGTGAACTCATGATTTCGAAGCATCCAGCGTTCTTGCCACCTGCTCGACTCGATAGGCTTCCAGAACGTCATCGACTTTCACATCGTTGAAACCCGCAAGCTTGATCCCGCACTCCATCCCACGATTGACTTCCTTGACGTCGTCTTTAACGCGTCGAAGCGTCTCCAATTGGTAATCTCCAATCTTGCGACCTTCACGGTGCACCCGAATTCGACAGCCCCGCTCGATGGTTCCTTGCGCCACAAAGCAACCGGCAATCGTCCCAACCCGAGATACACTAAAGACAGCCTTGACAAACGCTCGTCCAAGCTCAACGACTTTCTCCTCAGGCTTCAGACGTCCTTCCACCAGCGCTCGGATGTCCTGTGCCAAATTGTAGATGATGTCGTAGCGTCGGATCTCGATATTCTTGTTGTCGGCCAACGCCCTTGCCGCCTCATCTGGAATCACATTAAACCCAACAATCACCCCTTGGGAAGCACTGGCCAACGTCACGTCGGCAACCGTGATTCCACCAACGGACTTCTGCAAGATCCGGATATCGACCTCCGGATGATCCAACTTACCAAGCTCTTTCTCGATGGCCTCAAGCGAACCGCGAGCATCGGCACGGATGATCAAGTTCAAGACAACTCGCTCTTCCTTGACCCCTAACTTGCCAGATTGAAGCAACTCTTGGAACGCTTCAAAGGAGACTTTTTGCGTCGAGCCCGACAGAGAAGTCGCCCGCGATTCCTGTTCGCGAGAAGCCGCCAACTGACGCGCCTGCCCAATGTCATCTATCACATAGAATTTCTCACCTGCCTCGGGGGCTTGGTCCAATCCAGTGATGTTTACCGGCATCGACGGGCCCGCTTCGGTAATCTGCTTGTTCCGCTTAAGTGTATCGTAGATCGCTTTGACACGACCAAAGGTCGTTCCGCACAAAACGATATCACCAACCCGCAGTGTTCCGGTCTGAACCATCACCTTGGCAATCACACCGCGATCGGAGGATTGCTCGCTTTCCAAGCAAACGCCCATGGCCGCCCGCTTGGGATTGGCTTTGTAGTCGTTAAGCTCGGCAACCGTTAAGACGGTCTCAAGCAACGCGTCCATCCCTTCCCCTGTAATCGCGCTGGTCGGAACGACTTCGACGTCACCACCCCATGCGCTGGGGGTCAAGCCGTGCTCGGTCATCTGAGTCATCACACGGTTGATGTCGGCTCCAGGAAGATCGCACTTATTGGCCGCAACAACAATCGGAACACCCGCCGCCTTGGCGTGCGAGATGGCTTCCTCGGTTTGAGGCATGATGCCGTCGTCTGCTGCCACTACCAATATCGCGATGTCTGTCACGTTGGCTCCACGCGCTCGCATCTCAGTAAACGCTTCGTGGCCTGGAGTATCGACAAATGAAACAGCCCGACCGTCTTTCTTGACCTGATAGGCACGAATGTGCTGGGTGATTCCACCGGCTTCGCCTTTGACGATCTTGGTACCAATCAAATAATCCAACAACGATGTCTTTCCGTGGTCGACGTGCCCAAGGAACGTAACGATCGGAGGCCGTGGGATCAAATCGTCTGGGTTGTCGACGAAATCGTCAAGCTTAGCGATCACGCTATTTTCAAGCGTCTCAGCTTGCTTGAACTCCAAATCCACGCCCAAGTCGACGGCAAGCAATTCGGCTTGCTCTTGCGTCAGGGTCGCGTTGATGTTGGTCATCGATCCCATCATCATGAGCGATCGCAAAACGCGGGCCGCTGGAACACCAGCCGCTTCGGAAAAACTTCGAACCGTGCATGGCAACGCCAAAACCACTTTCTCCTTGCGGCTGGTATCGACTTGCTGCTTTCTATTCTTCCGATGGTCAGCCCTCCTGCGTTCTTCTTCTTCCTCAACCGCATCGAGGTCCTTGGTCGTCTTGATCCGGTTGGGTACCCGCAATTTGCTCCGCTCGGCTCGGCTTGCCTCAAGACTTGACAAACCTTTCTTGCGAACAGGCTCTTCGGCCTCCTCGGCGGGCTTGCGATGCTTTTGATTGAGCTTGTTCTCGGCCGCCTGCTTGAACTCGGTCAACCCGGCATGCTGCGTTTGACTCGGAGCCGTCGCACGGCCCGATCCTGTACCAGTCTTGGCCGATACCCCCGATCCCTGCCCCTTCTCAGGAGCATTGGCTTGCTGCTGCTGTTGCTGCTGGACTCCCTTGAGCACTTCAGGCGTCAACTTGACAATCGGCTTAAGGGCCGCAGGTTCTTGCGAACGCGCCGCTGGGCTCGGTGCCGCAGACTTTGGAATCTTCGCAAGATTGATCACAGGCTCGCGCTGCTTGCGCGGCGCCTTGGCGGGATCTTGGACACCATTGGGCTTGGCCAATTCCGCAGGCTTGGTCCTTCCGATGACACGCACTTTACCAGGCATGTTCATCGAAGAAAAATCTCTGGATGGCTCTGCAGGACGAGTCTCGCGAACTCTCGGAGAAATCGAACTTCCAGGCTCCACATCCGATTCATCGGATCCACCTGGCCTGAGCCCAGGTCGCTTGGTTCCTGGTTGCAGAGTACCTGTCTGCTGCGATTCAGGCGATCGTGTTTCAAGGTTGCCTGTGGGTTCACCCGCCCCCTGCTCTACCTCGGTGGTCGAACCTGCCGGTACTGCAACACCGGCACTCGACTGCGAATCCGAAGTCAATTCTGCACTGGGCTCGACCACCACCGCTTCTGCAACCCTATCGGCTTGCGAATCGGCCGGTTCCTGATCACCCTCTGCCGACTTACCCTCAAGCGGCTTAAGCGTCTTTCGAACCGAACCGATATCTCGCTTGGCCGTCGGCGGCTTGCCCAGCTCGCGAATCGGTGCCTCGCGAATCGGTTCACGGACCGGTTTAGGGGCCTCCTTGGCCACCTCTTGGGCCGGTGCAGAACGCTCTGCAAGATAATTCTTGATCTTGGCGATCTCGTCGTCCTCAAGACTCGCCAACGCACTTCCTTTATTCAGGATCCCAATGCGCGCACATAAATCGACTAGCTCTTTGCTGTCGAGACCTAGATCTTTTGCAAGCGAATAAATTCGAACTGCCACTGAGCAAAAATCCCCGGGGCCATTGCCCTCGATTTGTCAGGCGAGATTCCGACATCAAGTCCGGATTTCTTCGCTCGCCTTTTTGTTGGTTTAAATTATCTCATTGAACGCCCCTTCGCACTGCCAGCACACCAACGCCGAAGTCCTCAGCCAAACAGTGTGCCTCTTGGTACCCACCAACCTCTGCTTATCTGGGCCTCAGACAACGCGTCCAAAGCATAGCCAGAAGGAGGGATGACCAAGCGGTCGCGATATGCCATCCATCGAAACGGTAAGTCCATTAGTCTACCGCAAGAGCCTGAATTCGTCAGGGATCCTAGCCCCGAAATTCGGTTTTTTCTGCGTAGATATCGCTACATTAGCAACTAGCTGGCAGGAGTAGGTGATTCGCCCGACGGGCCGGAGCCCTCAAGTCGATCTAGTTCCTCCGCAGCACGCCGCTCCTTGTCGAGCTTCTCCTGCTGCTTTCGAGCCTCCTCCTCGGCTTCTTGCTCTTCGGCCCTCTGCTCGGCCTGCTCGACAATCGCGTTGACTTGCTCCTCGGTGTAACCACCCATCTCGATCAAGGCTTCGGGCTCGATCACCGACAAGTCATCAAAGGACAAATAGCCTTGTTCGACAAGCTGCTGGGCGACTTCCTCGGTCATGCCGTCGATCTGCATAAAGGCTTCCATCGCCCTCTCGATTTGTCGCTCCAATTCCGGAGCGGTCATGATCTCGATGTCCCATCCGCATAGCTTGCTGGCCAAACGCACGTTTTGGCCAAACCGACCGATGGCTTGCGAAAGATGCTCGTCGTTGACCAAAGCGATCGCTCGACCGATCATGTCGCACAAAAGAACCTGTTCGACTTGGGCCGGTTGCAATGCGTTGGGAATCAGTACCATCGGGTCGTCCGACCAGCGGACAATGTCGATGCGTTCACCAGCCAGTTCGCTGGTGACGTTTTTGATTCGGTTGCCCCGCATACCCACGCAAGCCCCCACGCAGTCGATGCGTTGGTCGCTGCTACTTACGGCGACCTTGCTCCGGTACCCTGGCTCGCGGCTGATGGCGTTGATCTTGATAACCCCTTCGGCGATCTCAGGGACTTCTTGCTCGAATAGCCGCTGGACCAAAGTCCCTTTGGTTCGCGAAAGGATGATCTTCACGCGGTTGCCGGAGGCTTTGACCTCGTAGATCACCGCACGGACTCGAGAACCGTTGTGATAAGCTTCCCCGGGGATCTGCTCGCTTTTGGGCAAAATCGCCTCGACATTGCCCAGTTGGACGATCGTCAGCCCCTTTTCGGTGCGTTGGACGATGCCGGTCACAAGCTGGCCGACTTGCTCGTGGAATTCATCCAGCCGAGCATCGCGTTCGGCTTCCTTAAGCTTCTGAATGATGACTTGCTTGGCCGTCTGAGCTCCGATTCGACCGATTTCGTCCTGGCTCAAGACCCGACCGTCGACGGTGGCATTGATCGTACCGACCCCTCGGACGATCTGGATGTCCACCTGAGCTTCATCCCCGAATTGCCGTTTGGCGGCGGTGATCAAAGCGGCCTCGATCGCTTGCATGACCAATTCTGGATCGATCTGCTTTTCGCGATGCAGAGAATCGACGATTCTCAGCAAATCTTGAGGATTCATGCTGTGCTTTTTCGTGCTAATGGTGTCGGTTTGGCGTCCCTTGCGGGAGTTTGTCAAACGGGCAAGGCTACTCGCAAAACCCCTCTGTGTCAACGTCCGATCCGACAGATCTAACTCCAAAGGGCTAGCCGCCTTTTGGAGTTTAGGTGATAATGTTCAAGAGAAAGGGGGGCGAATTGGAATCGACCGGATGAGTTGAAGATTTTGGTGGCATGCCGTGGTTGGTCGAGAGGCCACGTAAATACTCGATCAAAAAAAGTAACTGCAGAGAATACTCTTGCACTGGCAGCCTAATTAAGGCTTCCCAGGTACCCGGGGCCCGTCGGAGGCGCTGGAGTACCTGTCGCAATTCCGAATCGCCATGGCCCGTGTCTCGCACGGCGATGGTTAAAAAAGCTCGAGGCTGGCCCGTCGCACCGATGCCGACAACGAACGCGGTGGGCGAGAAAGTAACAGTTGGCTAAGCATGTAGAGGCCGGATCGGAAGCATCACGGGACGCGGGTTCAATTCCCGCCGCCTCCAT
>JAGWZB010000042.1 GCA_018969045.1 Planctomycetota bacterium
AATCCTCTTAAGCGTCCGTCGCTGTTCTCCAAAGGGTTCACTCTGGTTGAACTTCTGGTAGTCATCGCGATCATCGGTCTGCTCGTTGGGTTGCTCTTGCCGGCAGTCCAAGCCGCCCGGGAATCAGCCCGGAGAATGTCCTGTTCGAACAATATTCGCCAGATCGGTCTTGCTCTCCAAAACCATGAATCGGCTCTCAAAGCGCTTCCTCCCGGGGCCGTTGCGAAGGCCTACACCCAAGTCCCCAGCACCCCGTGGACTTTCTATCGCTGGTCGGCTCTGGCGATGCTATCTCCCTATCTGGAAAACACCGTTGCTTACAACATTCTGGACTTGGATAAACCTCTTTACACCGTCACCTTCTCGATCACCCCTGAAAACATTCGCGGTGCTCAGACCATGGTCCCAACGTTCTTATGCCCCAGCGACGATTCGCGTCGGTTGCACCCAAGTTTTGGACCAACCAACTACGCTTTATGCACCGGTAGCGGCAACAATGGTGGCTCACCCTCAGCGACCGATGGCCTTTTTTTTGTCAATTCGCGGATTAAAACCAGGGACATTACCGACGGATTGTCCAACACCATCGCTGCCTCTGAGAGCCTTTTGGGTGCAGTAGGAAACACCCGAACCGATCCCCAAAACGCCTACCGCTTTACTTTTGTAACCCCGCTGACGCAGCAGGCTTGCCGATTCTCAGTCGCATGGAATTATGCCGATCCACGGGGTTTCTCGTGGGTCAATGGCGAATATCGCTGTGCCCTGTACAACCATTTTTTGCTTCCAAACGATCCGACACACGACTGCTTGGGCGTGCGAATGACAGGCGGACCAGATACAATCTACACCCCCTTTGGCTGGCGAACGGCCCGCTCGAACCACTCCGGAGGTGTAACGATCCTACGGGCTGATGGATCCACGAGTTTCACCAGCGATCGAGTCGATGGAGCCCTTTGGAAGGGCCTTTCGACTCGTCAATCCGCAGAAGTCCTCGCCGATACCATCGAATGAAAGCTTGAACCAGATGAAGCCCTGGGCGATCTACCACGAACACCAACACTGGTTTCGACCCCTCTTTGCCGAACTGGATCGACGAGGAATCCCTACCCTTGCTCTGGACCCGCGAGCCCACTGGTACGATCCGAGCGAAAGCCAATCACCATTGGGTTTGGTCTTCAACCGAATGAGCCCGTCGGCCTACCTCCGCGGCGGACTCCAAGGGACCTTTTACACCCTCCAATGGCTCGATCACCTCAAGCGTTTAAAGGTGCCTGTTGTCAACGGCCTGGAAGCCTTCACCATCGAGACCAGCAAAGCAAGACAGCTCACGCTCCTGCAAAGCCTCTCACTAGGATACCCCCGCTCCCGTGTTCTGAATCATCCCAGCCAAATCGAACAAGCCATGGAGGGTTTAAGGTTTCCGGTCGTCTTGAAGGCCAATATCGGTGGCTCAGGTGCTGGGATCGTACGTTATGATACCAAGGAAGCTCTCTATCAAGCAGCACGAGATCAAGGCTTGGACTTTGGAATCGATCACACCGCCTTGCTCCAAGAATATATCCCGGCTCGCGGTGGACATATCACCCGAGTAGAACTCCTGGGTGGTAAATTCCTATATGCGATCGAAGTGACCACCACCGGCGATTCCTTCAATCTCTGCCCGGCTGACATTTGCCAACGTTCCGACGGCGTTGAACTGGTTCGCTCGGCTTGTCCAGTCGATGCACCCAAAACCGGTTTGAAAGTCCAATCGTGCCAACCTTCTGATCAAGTGATCCATGCATGCGAAGCGATCATGGCCAAAGCTCAAATCGATGTCGGTGGAATCGAATTGATGATCGATGATCGCGATGGTAGCATCGTGTACTACGATATCAACGCCCTTTCGAACTTTGTCGCCGATCCAATCCATGTCATCGGATTTGATCCGTTCTCTCGTTTGGCGGACTATCTGGTCGAGCGATCCAAGGGGTGATGATGCGTTTTGGATATTGGTTACCGGTCTTTGGCGGTTGGTTGCGGAATGTACCCGATGAAGGCATGCAGGCAACTTGGGAGTATTCCAAACGCTTGGCCCAACGCAGCGAACAACTCGGTTACGACCTGAGTTTGATCGCGGAACTGAACCTCAATGATATCAAGGGGGTCCAAGCTCCATCGCTGGACGCTTGGTCGACAGCCGCAGCGTTGATGGCCGTTACCCAGAGCATCGAATGGATGGTCGCTGTGCGACCGACTTTCCATGCCCCTGCACTGTTGGCCAAACAGGCAGCGAACATCGATCATATCGGGGGTCCTGGACGCCTGAGTATCAACGTCGTGTCGAGCTGGTGGAAAGATGAGGCTCAAAAGTATGGTGTCCAGTTCGAACAACACGACCGACGTTACCAACGCACTAGCGAATGGCTCGATATCGTCGATTCTCTGTGGACCAAAGATGGTATCGATTACCACGGTGAGTTTTATCAAATCAAGGATTCGATGCTTCAACCCAAACCGTTGACCAAACCCAGGCCGACGATCTATGCCGGAGGAGAATCCGAAGCTGCCAAGGATCTCATCGCCGCAAAATGCGACGCCTATCTGATGCACGGAGACCCTCCGGAACGTGTGGCCGCCAAGATCCAAGACATGCGAGCCAGACGAGACCGGCTCGGACTGCCTCCAATGACCTTTGGAATAGCAGCGTATGCGATCACTCGAAACACACAACAAGAGGCCCTGGACGAGGTGCGCAGGATCACCGACGTCAATCAATCCAACTTGGGCTACGAAAACTATCAGCAATGGTTGTCCGGGACCCAGCTCGAACGCCGCGTCAGCCTCGAAGACTACTCGGTGAGCAACCGAGGATTGCAAGCCGGTTTGGTCGGATCACACCAACAAGTTCAAGACCGTATCGGGGAGTTTCAAGCTGCTGGGGTGGATCTGCTTTTGCTCCAATGCAGCCCGCAAATCGAGGAAATGGAACGATTCTCAGAATGTGTGATCCGTCACTTTGGACAAAAATCGCCCGTAGGTTAGAATTTCTAAGCCCCTAGGGCTGATCCCTCCTTCCACGCAGCCGTCCCCTCCACTTCCTTTGGCGCCGCAGCGAACATGTCTTCGATTCCTTGGTCGATCTCAGAAGATTCCCTCGATGTAAATTTCTCGGTCCCTCAGCAACTCAGACTCCGCTTCACGCGAGATTGTTTCGGATCCGATTGGCAAAACCTTTTGCCGCTATTTCCCAGCGACAACTCCAAAGCCCGCATGCAATGGTGGATCGATGAATCGGTCGCCAAGGCTCAGCCCGATTTGATTCCCAATATTCACCGCCAGCTCCGGCAACATGATTCCCAGTTAGAGCTTGTCTCGGATATCCATGTCATACCCGGTGGAGAGCAGATCAAGAACGATCCCAGCCAGGTAGAGCACATTTTTTCGATGATCGAGCGCGATGGACTCGATCGACGTTCCTATATCTTGGTCGTCGGCGGAGGAGCGGTCTTGGATGCCGTAGGTTATGCAGCAGGCATCTCGCACCGTGGGATTCGACTCGTCCGATTCCCAACAACAACGCTTGCACAAGCCGACTCGGGAGTGGGGGTCAAGAACGCAATCAACGCATTCGGTAAGAAGAACTGGAAAGGAACGTTCGCCGTTCCTTGGGGTGTGGTCAATGACCAAGGGCTTTTATCAAAGCTTCCCGATCGAGACTTCCGAGCTGGTTTTTCCGAATCGGTCAAAGTCTCACTCTTGAAGAGCCCATCAGCATTTCGCTTTTTGTGCCAACATGCCAAAGACATCGCAGCCCGCGATTGGACTGCCGTGATGCCGGCGATTCGCTCTAGTGTCTTGATGCACTTGCATCACATCACCCACGGAGGAGACCCCTTCGAGATGCAGGAAGCAAGACCCTTGGATTTTGGACATTGGTCAGCGCATAAACTCGAACAAATCACCCAGTACCAACTGCGGCATGGAGAAGCCGTATCGATCGGTGTGGCTTTGGATACCCTGTATTCTCATTTGATGTTTGGCTTCGATCGCCAAGATGCATTGAATGCTGTTGAAGCCTTGATCGATTTGCATCTGCCCATTTATGACGCAGCCTTGGAATCGACTGCGGTCTTCGAAGGGCTTGAAGAGTTCAGACAACACCTAGGAGGGCGATTGACCCTGACAATGCTCAAAGGGGTAGGAAACGTCCACACCGTACACCACGTCGATCGCCAAAAGATGGAGCAGGCGATCCAGTGGCTTGAGAAAATCCACACTGATCGGACTGCGATTGCTGTCGGATCATAAACTGTTGTGCTCAATAAAATGGTCCTCGTACTCGAAAACGACCTCCAAGAATGCTCTAAGTGTAGCCATGAAACAAGACTCCTCGAACGCTGCCGATCCGGTCCACTTGGAACCAAAACCAGTAAAGCATCACAAACCCAAGCGATTTCGGCGCGCGGCCAAACGCACCGCGATGGCCTCTTGCCTACTGGCCCTTGGAATCACCGGCGCTGGTACTTGGAAGTTTCGATCGAGTCTCCCAAATTTAAACACCAAGCACACCACAGCCCATATCGAGCAATCGGTGACGATCGATCGCGACCATTTGGGGATTCCGACCATCCATGCCAAGAGCCGATCCGATGCTGCATTCGCACTTGGATTTGCTCATGCGCAAGATCGCTTCTTTCAAATGGATCTGCTGCGCCGAGTCCCTACAGGTCGTCTGGCCGAATTGGTCGGCAAGGCTGCCGTGGGTGCCGACAAACGATTTCGGAAGCATCGCTTTGCACAAATGGCCGAGAAAGTTTTTGAGAATGCAAACAACGAACATAGGCTGATCCTCGAAGCCTACAGCCGAGGTGTCAATGAAGGGCTCCAAAAGCTCGACGATGAACCCTTCGAGTACCAAGTCCTCCAAGCAACTCCAGAACCTTGGAAACCGACCGACTCGTTCTTGGTCATGGTGACCATGCTGTGCGATCTGCAGCCGATGGACGCTACACCCGAACAAGCCTTGACCCTCCTGAGCGAAAAAGTCCCGCCCGAAGTCTTTGATTACCTCGTCCGAGCAGGCTCCCGGTGGGATGCTGCTCTGGATGATAGCAAGGTCCAGATGCCTTCGATCCCCGGCCCAGACATTTTTAGCATGCGAGACAGCACCGCGAATCAGTCGCCTCAGGTGGTTTCCGATGCGGGCGATCCAGATCAAGCCTATGATCCCGTGGAACTGGCATGGCTCAATTGGAGCCACATGCTCGATGTTGAGTTCAAGGTCGGTAGCAACAATTGGGCCGTCAGCAGCAAACTCGGAAAACCCGCCGAAGGGTTCGGAGGCACCCAGCGTGCGATTTTAGCTTCCGATATGCATCTTGGGCTGCGTGTGCCAACGGTTTGGTATCGAGCCGTCATGCTGACTCCCACCAAAAACCACCCCAATCGGACCTTGGTCGGAGTCACTTTGCCGGGGGCTCCGGTGATGGTCGAAGGCTCCAATGGCTCGGTCGCTTGGGGATTCACCAATAGCACCGGCGATTTTGGAGATCTGATCGAATTGAAAATGATCCAAGCCGACCAATACGCGACCCCCGATGGCCCCAGGACTCTTGAATCCTTTACCGAAAAGATCAGCTACGGTAGCGGTGCTGAGGACTACACGTACCAATGGTCGATTTGGGGGCCAGTCGTCGAAACTCGAGACGATCGCAAGTTCGTCCATAAATGGATAGGCAACGATCCTGATGCATTCGATTTGAACATCCTGAATATGGAATCGGCGCGCTCGGTCCAAGAACTAGCCGATATGGCCAATCGCGCAGGTATGCCCAATCAGAACGTCATGATGGTCGACGATCAAGGAAACATCGGTTGGACAATTTCAGGTCGATTACCCAAACGCATCGGACCTCCTCAGTGGATCGCGAAAGACTGGTCTAACCAAGAAGCTTGGACCGGATACTACCCTCCTGAAGAACATCCCCGAGTGATGAATCCACAGTCAGGTAGGCTATGGACTGCCAACAACCGCATCATGGGAGGGGAGTTTCTCCAAAGCGTCGGCGATGGACGCTTTGACCCGGGTGCCCGAGCTACCCAAATTCGCGATCGTCTCTTCGAAAAAGAGCAGTTCGATGAAAAGGACCTGCTGGCAATCCAACTCGATGATGAAGCTCGGATGATGAAGCTCTGGCAAAAATGGCTTCAGGAACTCCTGGCCAAAGACCCTACAATTGCCAGTGAAGAATTCCTCGAGGCGGTCAACCAACCGGAGCTTCGCGCTAGCACCGACTCGGTCGCTTATCGGATCGTGCATGAATTCCGAAACCAAGTTTTCTCACGCATCTTCGGTTTCGATATCTCGCGACGCGGAAACTCCGAATCCAAAAAACGTGGGCTCGCTGGCAAGCTTGGGATCCAAAAAAGCGTGCCGATCTCCTACGAAGATGTTGCCGAGGAATTGATCGAGCAAAAACCGATGCACTGGCTTGCCGAACCCTACGAATCCTGGGAAGCCTTGCTGGTCGATGCGGCCAAAGAGACCCAAGCAGAGTTGACCAAAGATCAGCCCCTTGCGCAGGCGACCTGGGGCAAACGAAATCGCGCGGCCATCAAACATCCTCTATCGATGGCCGTCCCGGCCCTGGCCAGCATGCTCGATATGCCAGAGGTCCAGCTGCCAGGCGATAGCCATCTACCACGGGTTCAAAGTCCCTCCGGTGGCGCATCGCAACGACTGGTCGTAAGTCCAGGATTCGAGGCAGTCGGTATCTATCATCAACCCGGCGGAGCCTCGGGCCATCCGTTGTCGGAGTACTACCGAGCTGGCTTTGAAGATTGGGCCAATGGAAAAGCTTCAAGCTTAATGCCTGGTCCTACTGTCCATTCGATCCAAATCACTCCGAAATAGCCGTTCTTGCTGTTTCACGCAAAGATGGGTCTGAAACCCGTTGCGTGAAGAAGTCAACTTCGTGGGCATAGAACGTTTCAAGTTCCTCGTCGGGCATCAACAGCACGTCATAGTAAAGACTGTCGGTCAGAATTTGGAAAAAGAGCAAGTTCTTGATTGGCGAAAGGTCCGAAAGACCAAACTTACCAATCAAGTCGCCGAGGTTGTTATAAAAGACACATTGAGAGTATCCTGCAGCGCGAAAATCGCCCAATGTTCGAATCGTGTCTTGAACGTAATTCGGGTTCCGAAAGGGCGCACACTCAAACAACACGATCGGACGTTGCCGAGCGACCATTCCTTTGGCACCCGCCAAAACTTTGAAGTCGTGTCCGTCGGTATCCACTTTGAGGATATCGGCGCGTTGGGCAAAGGAGTGCTCCTGGATGATATCGTCTAGGGTGCGGCTGCGCATCGCCATTCCGTCGCTTGAAGGGACCAAGGAAGCGGTACCGTTTTTCTGCTCGATCTTGTAAGTCCCTTGCAAACTTTCCGAAGAACACAAATCGCTGAGAATCGTCACATTGGGATTCGAACCCCAATTGGATTCGAGCAACTTGCGAAAACGGGGGTCTGGTTCAATGGCTAAAAAACGATCCGATGCTTCGGTGTAAAACGCAGCGATCGTATCGCCGATGTTGGCACCCACATCGATGACCGTCAATTGGTTCGATTTGCGTTTGACGAATTGGCTCAGGCGCCCCGGTAAGCGATCGTAGCACGGAAAATCCTGCAGGTAGCCCGGCAGACAGTGGGACAGATGCATTTGAAGTCGACGTCCATGGACAGGCAGCGTGCAGGTCGGATCGCCAAAGAGCTTCACAAGGATTTTTCGAGGCAAGGACCAGATTTTCCTACCCATACGGCCCGAGCGGATGTATCGCTGGTAGACAAAGCTGGACAAGTTCATTCGAAATCCTTTTCTTCGTTATCTTTTTGGAGGTTCTTCGATGGTGCTCTGGCAATGGCTAGCCCTGCCTATTCTAGCACAATGGAATTGGAATAAGTCTAAGGATAAGCCCTGTCACATCAGGCCAATCCACCGGCGCGCATCGGCCAGTTCGATCTGATACAATCCGGTCTGTCCTTTTGTCGAATGTTAACTAACGCGGCGAATCTGTCATGGCCATCGAATGGGTCTGTGGATCCTTGAAGAAACGAAAAGTCTGGTCCGACGGTCTCTTTACCTTGACGATCGACTGCCCCGGGGTCAGTCCCTTTGAACCAGGACAGTTTCTTCAAGTCGGCCTGCAACTTCCCGAAAAGCATTTGCACCGCCCTTACTCAGTCGCTTCTCCGCATGGTGATGAACTCGATTTTTTCATCGTCCGTGTTCAAAACGGTGAGCTCACCCCTAGACTCTGGGACTTGGAAGTCGGACAAAGCATCGATGTATGTAAAAAGGCCACCGGAAGCTTTACGCTCAGTCATACTCCGGTGGCAAAGAATCTATGGTTGCTTGCTACCGGCACGGGGCTTGCCCCCTACATCGCGATGCTTCGCGACCCCAAAATATGGGAATCCTATCAGCAGATCATCCTCGTACACGGTGTAAGGTTTCTTAGCGACCTGGCGTATACCGAAGAACTCGAAGCGCACCAAGAGTCCTACGGTGGTCGGTTGATCTGGGTTCCGGTGGTCTCTCGAGCTTTGGCAGTTCATGGGTTTCAGGGCCGGATCACTCAAGCGATCCAGTGCGGCAAGCTAGAGGAACTCGCAGGCGTACCGCTGTGCCCAGAGAGCTCAGCGGTCATGATGTGCGGCAACCCTCAGATGCTCGATGAGGTTGAAGAGATCCTAAACATCCGGGGCATGCGCAAGCATAAACGCAACGAACCTGGCCACTATGTCGTCGAACGCTATTGGTAATTGGCAGTGACTCCTAAAAGAAATCAGACCGTGTTTACCAATCCTTACGAACCAATCGACCAATCCTCGTCCGACCCAAAACGTCCCGCTTCCCCAAAGCCTAGCCCAGGCCCAGTCTCCCGCCGGACGATGGTGATTTGCTTTCTGCTCCTGCTGGCTTCAGCGGTCAACTACATGGACCGCCAAACACTCGCAGTCACGGCTAGCAGAATCAAAACCGAATTCGAACTGAGTAACGTGCAGTACGGGCGTGTCGAAGCTGTCTTCGGTTATAGTTTTGCACTGGGTTCGATCCTGTGGGGTTTTCTCGTGGACCGATTCTCGGTCCGCTGGATTTATCCAATCGGATTGCTGGGTTGGTCGCTCATGGGTTTCCTAACCGGTTGGGCCAGGGATTACAACGAACTGTTTACCTGTCGGCTCTTGCTAGGGATCTTTGAATCGGCCCACTGGCCTTGCGGTTTGAAGACCACCCAAGCTCTGCTTAGTAAACAAAGTCGTGCGATGGGCAACAGTGTTTTGCAAAGCGGCACGTCGATCGGCGCGATCTTAACCCCTATCGTGATGCTCGCCATCCTGACCCCTCAGCCTGGAAGTTGGCGGTTTGGATTCCAAGCCATCGCGATCGTCGGTGCGTTTTGGGTCTTTCTTTGGCTCTACGTCGTGCGCGATAAAGACTTCGTGATCCAATCACCCGAGGATCCTCAGGAACATCAATATCGCTCGAGTTACCGATGGTGGCACGATCTGTTTACGACCAAGTTTGCGATCGTGCTGCTGATGATCATCTGCATCAATACGATGTGGCAAGTCGTCCGAGCATGGCTGCCGCTGGTCATGCAAGAGAACTATGGATTCAGTGAACGCCAAACACTTCTGTTCAATTCGCTGTGGTATATCGCCACCGATCTGGGCTGTGTGGCTTCGGGATTGATCGCCTTGAGAATGGCCCGAAAGGGATGGTCGGTTAAATCCTCTCGACTGCTCTCTTTGCTCTTGGGCGTTTCGTTTTTTGCGGCGATCATCGCAGTCCCGTTTTTGAATCATCGCATCCAAGCAGTACCCGTGGCCACTGCGGTGGCCGTCCAATCCCCTTTGACCTGGGAACAGGAGGCAAAAGCATTCTTCGAGCTTCAACCCCTGCAGTTTGCAATGCTCGGTATCTTGCTTGCCTCAGGGGCAGGTGCGCTTGCGATTTTTCCAATCTACTATTCTTTTGCCCAAGACGTATCGCCGATGCACCAGGGCAAGGTGACTTCGGTCTCGGCCACTGGTGGTTGGTTGGCCTCCTCGTTGGCTCAACCTTGGTTCGGTTGGCTTAAAGACCAAACCGGCAACTACGACATCGGTCTGTTTCTCATCAGCGTGCTGCCGGTCTTTCCGTTGCTTGCACTGTATTTCTTCTGGCCAAACGACCACAACGAATAATTTCCTACCAATCTCGAAAACCCTTCCCCAAGGAGCCCACCGAAATGATTCCTCGCCGCACGTTCTTAGCTGGTTCGGCTGCTACGATCGCTTGTGCAAATTCTGGCGTTCTTCCTGCATCGCTGCATGCCCAAGAACCACGCAAGAAAGTCGCCTTTTTGGGAACAGTCGTCTTTCAACATTCTCATGCACAGCATTTTTTGGATCGGCATTGCATGGGATACACCTGGGGTGGTCGATGGCAAGCCCCCCGTTTCGATGTCGCGTCGGTCTACATCGAACAAGAGCAAAAACAAAACGACTTGGCCCAACAACGCATCGAAAAATACAAACTCAAACGTGTCCCTAGCATCGCAGAAGCGTTGACTCTGGGCTCCTCCAAACTGGCCGTAGACGGGATTGTCGTCATCGGAGAGCATGGCGACTACCCTACCAACGAAAAAGGCCAGCGCAGATATCCACGATACGAGTGGTTCAAGCAGATCGTCAAGGTTTTCGAGCAGACCGGCCAAAGCTGTCCTGTGTTCAACGACAAGCATCTCTCGACCGTTTGGTCCGAATGCGTTGAAATGGTCGAGGACTCCAAACGGCTTAAGTTCCCCTTTTTGGCCGGCTCTTCGCTGCCTGTGACTTGGCGATTCCCCGCCATCGATATGCCAGTCGATACGCCGTTAAAGGAAAGTGTTTGCGTCGGATACGGTGGAGTCGATAGTTACGACTTCCATGCCCTCGAGACGGCTCAATGCATGTCCGAACGACGCAAAGGAGGAGAAGTCGGTATCGCTTCGGTCACCGCTCTGAAAGCTGATGCACTCTGGGCAGAAATGGACAAACCGTCCCGAGAAGACACCCGCAAATTGATGGTTGCGGCCATGACCCGCTCTCATAATCTGCCGGTCGAAGGTGGATTTCCCACCGCCCCTGTGACGTACGAATGGGGAAAGAAAGTCATGGCAAACAGCACGGCTTACTTCATCGAACACCGCGACGGTTTTCGAACGACGATGTTTCTATGCCCGATCCAAGATTTCAACTATGCAGGGATGCGTTCGGACAACGGCCAGATCATCTCTTGCCAGATGTATCTGCCAATGCCCACGCATGGTTCGACTACCGCCGACTTCTTCAACCCTCTGGCTAGGCATATCGAAACGCTCGTCCTGGAAGGCAAAACGCCCTATCCTGTCGAGCGAACATTACTGACTAGTGGAATGGTGATTGGAGGGGTTGAGTCGCTTGCCGCCGGTGGGGCCAAATACGAAACTCCAAGCATGCAAGTCGTCTATCGAAACGACAACCCTCCAGCATTTTGGCGTGAGTAGCACAGCCCCACGGTCTGAATCAGCGAGTTTAGTAATTGAACAGAAACTCGCGCGAGGTCATCAAACTCCATAGCAAGTCTTCGATTGCACTATGGCGGTCTTGGGCATTGCGGTCCAGTTCCGCAGCGATGGCCTCTTGCTGGTCGGGCGTCGGGTAACGGCACAGGGTTCTTAAATATGCGGTGCGAACGAGGCCTTGATTGTCTTGCGGAAACTGCTCGATAAGTTGATCGACAATTCCACCTTTCTCGGAGAGTTTGTTGTTGAGCGTATCTCCGTTGCTCAAGTGGAGGGCTTGGATGATGCTCGGTTCGTCGCTGCGTTCGCATTCGCACGTGATCCGCCGTTGATTGCGACCAAAGGTTCTTAGAAAGTTGCTTTCGACACTCGAATCGTACAGTTGTATGGCCTTGGTCCCCTTGGGATAAAACTTCGTGTCGTTTTTGTCGCCACCCAAGAAAGCGATTTTATTGAACTCGCTTGGCACAGCCGTGACCGATGCGATGGCATCATGGATGACCTCGGCCATCAGACGCTTGGGGTAATAATGGGAAAAGAATTTCCGGTCGGCTTGATTTCCCTCCTGAGGGATGCTGGATCGCTGGTAAGTCTGCGAGTTCATGATTTGTCGCATCAGCGCACGCAGGTCATAACGGTTCTCGATTAAGTACTGACTCAGGTATCCCATCAAGGCTGGATTGCTTTCGGGATTGCTGGCTCGCAAATCATCGACCGAATTGACAATCCCAATTCCAAAATAGGCGGCCCATACTCGATTGACGATCGAGCGCGTGAAATAAGGATTCTCTGGCGATGTCATCCACTGAGCCAGCACCCATCGACGGTCCTGAGTCGACTCAGGATCGATCGCCGGAGCGTCCAGAGGTGCGGGCAATTGCGGTTTCCCCCGAAGCGGTTGGATCAAGTCCCCTCGATCCACGACAAAGACGGTGCGAGCAGAATCGCCGTTGCGAACTTCGCCTCCCCAACCCTTGGCTCGAACTCTCGCAAATAAATTGGCCATCGCATAGTACTGGTCGTTGGTCCATTTCTCCAGCGGATGGTTGTGGCATTTGGCACATCCGATCGAAAGACCCAGGAACGCTTGGCACGCATTCTCGGTCATCGTTTCTGGATCTTGGTTGATGCCGTAGAAGTTCGTTGCTCCGTTTTCCAAGGAATCGCCGGTGGCAGTGAGGACTTCACGCACCAGAGCATCCCAAGGTTTATTCTCCTGAACGCTTTTGTGGATCCATTGATAATAAGCTTTCACTCCGTCGGTTCTGAGCAGATTGCTATTGAGCATCAAGACGTCGGACCAACGGTAGGCCCAGTAATCGACAAATTGAGGACTGCTCAGCAAGGATTCAATCCAGCGAGAACGCTTGTCCGGTGAACTATCGGCTAGGAACTGCACGATTTGGTCCGGAGTTGGGAGCGAACCGGTAGCATCCAAGCTGGATCGTCGCAAAAATTCTTCGTCGCTGCACAGTTCCGAAGGAGCGATTCCAAGGGCTGCAAGCTGGGCAGCGATATGCTGGTCGATGGGATTGGCCATCCCTAACTTCTCTTGAACCATCGCCAAACTCACAGCGGCAACGTTCTGACTTTCAAACGGAACCCGGATACGTGAAGAAGCGATGCGACTGGAGAACCAAGCCACGACGGTCCCTTCGCCCGGTCCGACGATTTGCAATCGACCATGAGGATCGACCAAAGCAACCGATTCGTCGCTTGATGAAAATTTCGCCCAACGCGTAACGTCTTCGATGCGCCCATTGGAATAGCGTGCTAGTACCGTGAGTCGATCTCGATCGGTAGGCTTCAATGCCACCGCACTTGGATGCACCTCGATCGACTCGAGTTTTGGATCCCTAGGTCGAACTTCCGATGCACCTCCAGCGATCCAATCCAGCAGGATTCGGTAATCCCAAGAGTCTGGCTGCAACCGAACACCACCTTTGTGCTCAACCGTACCGGTGGGTTTCAAAAGAATCAAGGAACTATCAGGCTGAGCCAATTCGACACGCCTGGAGTTGTCCTGCTTGACTATATTGAAATGATCGTTTTGAGAGTCATAACCACGTAGCGAAAGTCGGAATCCACCTTTGCCAGCCAAAGCACCGTGGCATGCTCCCATGTTGCAACCATTGCGAGAGAGGATCGGCTGAATGTGGTTGTCGAACTCCCAGTCGGTCGGATCACTCGAAACCGAGACTGCAACCGTGGCTTCCGAGTGCACTTGGACTCCCTGAGGTGTTTTCCAAGTAGCAACGATTCGAGTACTACCGGTTTGCTTGGCTCGCAAGATCCAAGTCCCCTCGTGGTCTTCGATCAACTCGGCCAAGTTGGGGTCTTCAACACCAAGCGTGAGTCCTGATTGCGCTGACAATGGTTTTGACAGCGCTTTATCGGCCAAGACCTCGCGCACACTGACAATCTGCTCAGGTTGATAGCTAGTTAGTTGGATCGTTTTGGGAACGATTTCTAGCGGCTCCTGTGCCCGAGTAAGTGATGCAACCAGGGTCAGAAACACCATCGGTGTGAGTCGAGCGAGCCGAGGGGGTGAGCAGAACATCGTGCAGTCAGATCGGTTGGAGGTTGGGTAAGTCTACTTAAGACGATCAAGCCCATTGTATAACGACTCTGTCGTTTTTTGAGGTTCTTCAGGAATAATTGTGGCTACTCAATGAAATGATACTCGTACTCGAAGCGGTCTAGCGTCGCGATTCAGCCCATTCGTGCCCAAGTTACCTCGAACCGCTTCGATCAACCATCGGCATCGCAGAAGTTCAAAAAGCCATCGAGTACGAAGAAATCCAAAGCGATGCACGAACTTACGTTTCACCCACAATCATTCCTGAAGAACCATGTTTTTCAATTCCGAATGGGAGTTGTGATGTCGCAATAACTGTATTCGTATTAGAATCTAAGGGGTAACTGCTCGTTGGAGTTTCTTTACTTAAAAATGATAAGAGTTGAAAATGCGGCACAGATGGACTTCAGCATCGACCAGGGCTCATTGGATTTCCGTTTCCTTGGTGGCTTGCTTGACGCAAGGCCTTGGCGCTCAAAACCTCGATAGAAGTGTCCTTCCGATTCGGGAACCCGCACCTCCGGTCTACAGCGAACTGGACGCAAGGAATGCGAAAGCTCCCGGACGCTGGGACGTCAAAGCCCCCGAGGGTGCACCCAACGTCGTGGTGGTTTTGATCGACGACATTGGATTCGGTCATTCGAGTGCCTTTGGCGGCCCATGCGTCATGCCGACCTTGGAAAAGTTGGCCAACAACGGGTTGAAGTACAATCGGTTTCACACCACTGCTCTGTGTAGTCCAACCAGAACGGCATTGCTGACCGGCTATAACCATCACAGCAACAATGCTGGAGCCATCATGGAGCTCGCGACCGCATTTCCAGGGAACACCGGAGTCCGTCCTCAGAGCATTACACCCATGGCCGAAGTTCTTCGGCTCAACGGCTATTCGACGTCGGCTTGGGGCAAGTACCATGAGACTCCACCCTGGGAGGTCAGTGTCAGCGGTCCATTCGATCGCTGGCCAACTCGATCGGGCTTCGACGAGTTTTATGGATTCATCGGAGGTGAGACCAATCAGTGGGACCCGATGATCGTCCACGGAACAGCTTCGATGCGCAAACCTGAGGATCAAGAAGACTACCACTTCACCACCGACATGACCACTCGAGCGATCGCCTGGATGAAGTCCCAGCAGTCGCTCACCCCCGATAAACCCTTCTTCATGTACTTTGCCACCGGTGCTACCCATGCTCCGCACCATGCTCCCAAGGAATGGATTGAGAAATACAAAGGCAAGTTCGACAAGGGTTGGGATGAACTCCGCAATGAGACCCTCGCCAAACAAATCGAACTTGGGGTTGTTCCCAAAGGTACCAAGCTTGCGCCCAAGCCAGAGGCGATTAAGGATTGGAAGGATCTCAGCGACGACGAAAAGCGATTGTTCGCAAGACAAATGGAAGTATTCGCTGGCTTCGCTTCGCATACCGACCATGAAGTGGGTCGTCTGGTCCAAGGCATCGCGGATCTGGGAGAACTCGACAACACCTTGATCATCTACGTCGTCGGAGACAACGGTGCCAGCGCCGAAGGAGGAATGCTGGGGATGTTCAACGAAGGAACCTATTTCAATGGAGTTGCCGAGTCGACCGAGTTCATGCTTGGGAAAATCGACCAATGGGGGGGACCCGAGTGCTTCAACCACTTTGCTGCCGGATGGGCGGTGGCCGGTAACACTCCCTTTACGTGGACCAAACAAGTCGCCAGTAACTTTGGAGGCACCCGAAATGGGGTCGTTTGCCATTGGCCAAAGGGAATCAAAGCCAAAGGACAAGTTCGAGACCAATTCCATCACGTAGTCGATCTGGCACCAACGGTTTTCGAAGCTGCAAAAGTCCCCGCTCCCAAGGAAGTCAATGGCGTCAAGCAACGTCCTATCGAAGGGGTCAGCATGGCTTACAGTTTCGATGCCCCGGAAGCATCCGATCGACGAAAGACTCAGTATTTTGAAATCGCAGGAAACCGAGCCGTTTACCACGATGGCTGGTTCGCAGGGACCATCCACAAGGCTCCTTGGGAGGCCCAGCCTCGCCATCGACTCACCGACGATGTGTGGGAGCTCTATCACGTCGAAGAGGACTTTAGCATGAGCAAGAACCTTGCAGCTCAAAACCCAGAAAAACTCAAAGAATTGCAGGCCCTCTTTACCAAAGAAGCCATTGAGCACAAGGTCTTACCGATCGATGATCGAACGATCGAGAGATTCGATCCTAACGTCGCAGGCCGACCCGATCTGATGGACGGTAGAACCAAACTGACGGTTTATCCTGGAATGGTCTACATGGCCGAGAATGCATTCATCAATGTCAAAAATACTTCGGTCGATATGATCGCGGAGGTGGAAGTCCAAGGGGACAAAAACCATGGCGTGCTAGTTGCTCAAGGAGGGCGCTTCGGAGGTTGGGCGCTTTGGGTTGATCATGGTAAGCCTATGTATACCTATAACTTTTTAGGATTAGAGGTCTTCCGGATTGAAGGCAACGAAACCATGAGCGATGGCAAACACACCATCAAAATGGCGTTCGATTACGACAAGACGTCGGGAGTTGGTGGCCGGGGTGCTGGGGGCCAAGCCATGCTCTTTGTCGATGGAAAGAAGGTAGGCCAAGGAGCGATCACCAAGACGCACGCAAATACGTTCTCGCTCGACGATACCGCAGACACCGGTGCCGATACCGGAACCCCAGTCGACGAGGCTTATGGTGAAGGACGTAAAAATGCGTTCAATGGCCAACTCAAACAAGTCAGCATCGAACTGCGTTAACGAACTCTGTTTTTTTCACGTCGGTTGATTTCTCCGAAATCAACCTGGCTTTCACGTCGGTTGATTTCTCCGAAATCAACCTCGGACGCTTTGAGCGCGGCTCGATCTGGTCGGCGTGGTCTTAAGCGCTGAGCACTGATTTTGGAAAAATCAGCGACGTTGGGTGATCGGTGGTACAATACTGGGTTTCTAGGCGTTGTATCCGTCTTCTTGTTTGAGTTGAATCCATCCTGTGTGTTATCCAACGCTTCGCTCTATCTGCCTGTTGTTTTGCCTGTTGGTTTTCGCAAGTCCAGCCGATGGCCAGGGACTCGATAAACCACTCCAGGTCTACATCCTTGCTGGCCAGTCGAACATGCAAGGCCATGCCAAGATCAGCACCTTTGAGCATATCGGTATGGATCCTGCTACAAAGCCAATGCTCGATCAAATGATCGATGCCGATGGCAAGCCTACCGTATGCCAACGGGTTTGGATCTCCTCCATCGGCTCGGCAGATACTCCGCAGTCAGGCAGACTCACTGCAGGTTTCGGAGCATCTCCCGAGAAAATCGGACCGGAATTTACCTTTGGAATCTACACCCAGCAGTTTACCGATGCACCCATTTTGATCATCAAAACGGCCTGGGGTGGCAAAAGCTTACACACCGACTTTCGTCCCCCCAGCGCTGGCCCTTACCTGTTCAACGAAACGCTTCTAGCCAACCTTCAAAAACAAGGCAAGGATATCGCAGAAATCCAGGCAGCTAAAGCAAAACAGACAGGAGTTTATTATCGACTGATGATCGAGCACGTGCGGAGTGTTCTAGGCGATATTCGCAGGATCATACCCGACTACAACCCATCGGTCGGTTATCAACTGGCTGGTTTTTGTTGGTTCCAAGGCTGGAACGACATGGTAGACTCGGGGACTTATCCCAATCGCGATAAACCGGGTGGTTACAGTGAATACACCACCGCTTTAGCTCACCTGATCCGAGACGTCCGAAAGGACTTAAACGTACCTGAATTGCCCTTTGTCGTCGGGGTACTTGGTGTTGGAGGTCCGACCTCCGAATACGGACCAGACCAACTCCGTTATAAAAGCACGCACGATAACTTCCGAGCCGCGATGGCCGCTCCAGCACTCTTGCCTGAATTCCAAGGCAACGTAGCAACGGTGCTAGCGGAAAAGTATTGGGATGGTGAGTTGACACGCGCCAAAGCACAAGAGAAAGAGCTTGAACAAAAAGCCAAGCTCCAAGCCAAAGAGGAGAAACTGCGACCTGACCAGGAGAAAGCTCTCGTGGAACGGATGCGTCGCGAAGGCTTAAGCGATCGCCAACGCTTGATCATCGACAAGGGGATCTCGAACCTCGAATTCCATTACTTGGGCTCGGCAAAGATACTGGGCGGTGTCGGCAAAGGCCTTGCCGAAGCCATAGCAGAACTCAGACGGAGCACGAATGAATAACACTGGATACCGAGTTGAATCGAATCGATGACAAACGATCCTCCCTCTCTCTGTGCCCTTTGTGCCTCTGCGTTTTCAATTTTGTATTTTTTTATGATGAGCCTACCAATGGCTTTACGCCCAGTGGTGGTCGCAGAGTTTGCCTAATAGATCGACGTATAACCTATGAAATACAAGTTTTTATTCCTTGCGATTGCCGTGGTCGCTTGGTTGAGTGGCTTCGAATTCCATGCAAGTGGATGCCAAGCACAGGAATCCAAAGTCCCTGATCTTACGCGAGGCTCGAAGATACCAGAGGACTCGAAGCATGACTGGAACCTTGGTGCCACCGGCCTACGAGGCTGGATGCATTGCGACAAGATGGTTACCACCGATGCCCGACAGATCGCGATCACCAAAGTTGCAAAAGGTTCTCCGGCCGATGGCATCTTCGAGGTTGGCGATGTGATTCTCGGCGTTGGTGGAACATCGTTTTCGTATGATCCTCGCACTGAATTTGGGAAGGCAATTACGCAGGCCGAGAGCGAAGGGGGCGAGGGCGTTTTGAAGCTCACCAGGTGGCGAGCCGGCAGCACAGAGCAAGTCAGTGTGAAAATACCTGTTTTGGGAACCTATAGCGCGACGGCTCCCTACGATTGTCCAAAGTCGCAGCGTATTTTCGAACAAGGCTGCCAAGAGCTTGCAATACGGATGGAACTGCCATCGTATACCCGAAGACTCGATCCGATCCCTCGAGCACTCAACGCATTAGCCCTGCTAGCCAGCGGCGATCAAAGGTACTTGCCACTGATCAAAAAAGAAGCCCAGTGGGCAGCAGATTTCAAGGACGAAGGGATGGCGACATGGTATTACGGCTACATCATGATGTTTCTTGCTGAATACAAGATGGCCACCGGAGATGATTCATTCATGCCGGGCCTTAAGCGTCTTGCTCTTGAGGCTGCCAACGGTCAGAGTGCGGTAGGATCCTGGGGGCACCGGTTTGCTCGACCCGATGGACGCCTTTATGGATATGGGATGATGAACTCTCCCGGTTTGCCTTTGACGATCTCGCTGGTCCTGGCACGCCAAGCTGGAGTAGAGGATCCCGTGTTGGATCGAGCCATTGAATTGAGTGTGCGATTGATGCGATTCTATATCCGTAAGGGAGCGATCCCTTACGGTGATCATCATCCTTGGATTGAGACCCATGAAGACAACGGCAAATGCGGTATGGCTTCGATGCTTTTTGGACTGATCGATGAGTCCAAGGGTGCTGAGTTCTTTTCGCGGATGAGTGTTGCAGCGCATGGACCTGAACGCGACACAGGGCACACAGGGAATTTTTTTAATATCCTGTGGGCCATGCCGGGGATTTCACTCTCGGGCCCCAATGCTACCGGTGCGTGGATGAAAGAGTATGGTAGCTGGTATTTCGATCTAGCGCGGCGCTGGGATGGCAGCTTCCTGCACCAAGGCCCACCGGAGAACGATGCCGATAGCTATGCAGGTTGGGACACGACAGGGTGCTACCTGTTAGCGTATTCGATGCCGCTAAAGAAACTCTATTTGACGGGAAAAAAACAGATCGATGTTCCAGAGCTCAGTGCCGACATGGCCGAGTCTCTGATCGACGACGGGCGGGGTTGGAACAACAAGGATCGGAACAGCTTTTATGATGGGCTTAGCGAAGACCAACTCATCGAGCGACTCGGGAGTTGGTCACCTGTTGTGCGAGAGCGAGCAGCGATGGCACTTGGGCGTCGCAAAAGCGCACCTATCTCGGCGTTGGTTGAGTTGCTAGACTCGCCGAATTTGGATGCACGCTATGGTGCTTGCCAAGCGTTCGCAAAACTTCGCGGTCGAGGAGCCAGTGCGGTTGAGGCTTTACATGGGGTGCTTTCCCACGACGACCTTTGGCTTCGAATCAAGGGGGCAGAAGCTCTCGCGGCGATCGGCAAGCCGGCCATGCAGAGCGTTCCACGCATGCTGGAGCTACTTGCACAAGTCGACACCGATAACGATCCACGTGGGATGCAACAAAGGTATTTGTCGTTTGCTCTTTTTGATCGTGATGGAATGCTCGGACGATCGCTTGAGGGAGTCGATCGAGCGTCGCTTTACACGGCGGTTCGAGCTGGGTTGCAGAACCAAGATGGTCGGGCTCGGGGTAGTATTGGATCTGTATATCGGCATTTGACGCTTGAGGAAATCAGGCCATTGTTGCCGGCGATCCATCAAGCGATCATCGAGCCTGCACCGAGTGGTGAGATGTTCGCCGATGAGATACGCGTCGAGGGTCTTCGTCTCCTCGCAGAGCATCATATCGAGGAGGGGATCAGTGCGTTGGTGTTTTACACCCGTGAGCAGAATCCTTGGGCCAGTGAGATACGCACACCCGAGCTCATGAAAATTCTGTTGAGTTATGGCAAGCATGCGCAGGTGGTCGTTCCTGAGCTTACCAGGATCGCCGATTATTTTGAGAAGGACGAGAAGGATTTCCCGCGTGAGCTGATGCGACAAAAGGGACGATGTTTGCGTGAAACCATCGCGGCCATCGAAGCTTCAAGTGATGAACCTGAACTTACTCGAATCAAGTAGGACAAATAACCATTGTGAAGAAACTGTTTTGGGCTTGCGCTCTAATGCATCTGATGGTCAGTCATGTCTTTGCATCGGATGAGCAAGACTCACCATGGCTGACGTTCCCGGGCACAAATGGACCGGGCAAGGGAAAGCGGATCGTGCTGATATCGGCGGAACAAGAGTATCGCAGCGAGCAATCCATGCCGATGTTGGCGAAAATTCTCAGCCAGCATCATGGCTTTAATTGCACCGTCCTCTTCGGCGTGAATGATCGCGGTGAAGTAGACCCGACGATGCCGGTCTATCC
>JAGWZB010000432.1 GCA_018969045.1 Planctomycetota bacterium
GCCGCATGCAAAAAGAATCATGGCTCCATTGCGATGGTGCGATCGGATCTCGTTATCCATCGCCCATGCCCTAGGATCGTTGATTCCCCCGGATTGCTCGAAAATGTTGCTCCCGTTGATCCACTCCCCATCTGGCCCACCGGTGTCTTCGGCTACGGCAGCAGTGTAAGTCAAACCGTCCCGGATATCGCGGAACTTGAACGGCTGGTTGTACACAAAAACACCATTGTCGGTGTTGATTCGGGTCGTAATCCGCTGACCATAAAGCCCCCCGTAATCGGTCTTGCCCGATTTGCCTTCTACCATCGGAACACTGGGGCAAATGTACGTCGAGACATTCGTTTTTCGAGCCAAGGCGTTGACCGGATGATCGAACGGCTGATCGAAATTGACCAAGCTATGGACGTTCTTCTCCTCCATGAACGGAAGAATAAGTGCCGACCAAGCGAAGTTCTTTAGGAAACGCGGTCCATTGAAGGGGCGCCACTGCAGGCACCCAGGCGGCAGCGTCTTAAGGACCGAATGATAATTGTGGAGTGCCAGTCCGACCTGTCGCAAATGGTTCTGGCACTGAGTCTGCCTAGCCATCTCGCGGGCACTCTGTACCGCCGGCAACAATAGCGCAGCAACAATCCCCATGATCGCAACCACGACCAACAATTCAACGATGGTAACCCCGAAACGAAATCGTACCGGGGTTCTATGTCTGTTTCTTACTTGCGACACCAAAGATCACTATCCAAAAGAAGAATCGTCCCAGGGAATTCCCAAAACGCATTCACGGCTCTAGGGATAGAGTATCGCAATCAAGCTTTTTGTCAAAAGTCCAACTCGGTGTCGGACCCTTAGATCACGCCACCGTGGGTCCGATACGGACTCATGTGATCAGGCTGGTCCATAAACCAAAATCGCTCCCACTCCTGAATCATCGCTCGGAGATTTTCCGAAGTGAAAATCAACTGCTCGGCGCGACGACCAGGCAACGCGGAGTAAATCGGAAGAGCACAACCGACCATCGGTACAGTTGCCATCATCAACAACAAGCTCATCAGCATTCGACGTCGCATCGGTTCAAACTCCGTGAACAATTTATCCTTGGGTGCTGCCCCCCGATGTCGACGGTGTTGGATCATCCAGGGAGTCATCCTCATCCTCCGATACAGCCTCCAGGTGTCCCGAAGCAACCGCGTCTCGGATGGTCTGGGCAAGCGGGGTTTGACCAATCGAATTGACCCGCTCTTCCATAATCTTGCCAGGCTTGAAGCTGACCACGAATTTCTCGGGTACCTCTACCTGCCTCCCCGTCCGCGGATTCCGCGCCTTTCGTGCCGCCCGAGGGCGAACCTGAAACACGCCGAAATTCCGCAGCTCAATCCGGCCCTCCTCCACCAGCGTCTGGACAATCGAGTCGAACGTTTTCTGTACGACCTGCTTGATCTGCTGTTGGTTGAGTCCCGTCTCATCGGAAATCGTTTTCACGATCTCTTTCTTTGTCACGACAGAAATCCCCGCGCTCTAAGGCATCCTAAGTCTTTTACTAGTTGGACTTTAATGCCGAAAAGTCTAGGTCTCAGCCGGTCGGTCGTCAAGGTATTCCCAATCAGGAACATCCCTAACCATCGGACAATCCAGAAGATCGCTAGGTCTGATTTCGGTCGCATAACCGGCAAATCTTTACTTCGATCATGGACTAAGCCGGTTTTTTCGAACCAAGAGGATGTCGTATTAGATTGGTTTATCCTGCGTTCTCTCCAAACCTGCACTAGAGCCCATTTCCCACTTTTTGGTATTCCCTACCGTCCATCAACATGCGGTTCGTCATCCTACCAACAACTCCATTGGCATGTCCCTTCGCAAACTTTGGTTCGCTCCCTCGGGGTTACTAATCCTTCTGCTCCTGGAAACAGGATGCATTGACGGCCCTTTCTTCCAACTCAAGAAGCTCAACCCCTACATCCAAAATCAATGGCAGGCCGACCGCGAAAAAGTGGTCGTCTTCTCAGAGCGTATCGAAGAACTTAGGTTGCTTCGCGACCAAATCGCATCGATGAGCGAACAAGAGCAACTCGACTGGACCAACAAGCTCGCCGGAATACTCCAATCAGAGACCAGTCCCGAGATCCGACGCGAAGCGGTTCTGACCCTTGAAAAAGTTCAGCATAGACCCGACGCTCTTGCAGCACTCATCCCACTTGCCAAGGACAAGAATGAGAAGGTCCGCATGACGCTCGTCGCCGCCTTGCGCAAAAATCAGGAAGAATCCGCGACCAACACCCTCATGGCTATGTCCAGTTCGGACGCTAGCAACAACGTGAAACTCGCTGCGACAAGAGCCTTGGGAAGCCACAAAAGCGATTCGGTCAAGCAGTTCCTAGGCAGCAAACTCGAAGACCGTAACATCGCTGTCCGATTCCAGGCATCTCAGGCCCTGGGCGAACTGACCGGTAAACGCTACGGCGGTGATATCGATGCTTGGCGACAGTACGTTGCCGGCGAAAATGTTCCAGAACCAGAACTATCCTTGGCCGAAACTCTCGAATCGATGCTCTTGCTTCGATAGCCGCTGATGCCAACTTGGCCCACTCTCCTGCTAGGTATAGAATTCCCAATAGGAGGGACTAAACCATGCATCCACTTTGGCCATGGCGCTGTGAAGCCAAAGCCAACGCAATTCTGAAGCAATGCAATGCTCTCTGGACCCAATTCGATCTTGATCCAGATGCCGCGCTTGATGCGGCCACTTGGTCGCTTCTTTGGGATCGACAAATCTGTTTAGAACTCGTCCGTGATGCTCACCCAGATCAGCAATTCAAAATCCTGCAATCTCGACTTCTTGCAACCGAGGAATGGAACAAGACTCCATTTTGGGAACATTCGAAATTGGTTGATATGACCATCGAGCGACTTAAGCAATCCTCCCCAACCTGCTCTACGACTCAAAAGGATCTCGTTGCAGATTGCATCCACCAAATCCTGCGGTCTGAAACCGCTGATTGCCTCAAGGATCTCAGTGAGCTCGGATCGACAGGATTCATTTCCAAGACGGCTCGGATCGTTGAGCCCGATCGACTGTTTTTGGATTTCAAAGGGGTTAGGATGGACTCGGATATTCAAACCCAATATTGGGGGCATTGGTTCCCAGGTTTGTCCAACGATAACCAGCACCTGTCCGACGCAATCAACGCCTTGCCCGGTGCCAGCGATGTCGAGATTCCCGAAGTTGTTCGCAGGTTGGAAAATCCCAGCAGCCCCGTGGCGCTTCCCGGAGCGGTAACGTTGCGACGGCACGACGTCATCCATATCCTTTTAGGCCGTGGATTGCTCGATCAAGACGAAGCCTTTGTCGTAGGTTTTACCATGGGGAATTCGTCGAAGTATCGCGATGCAGATGGTTTTGTCATGCGCGAAGCCCTCGAGCACACCTACCCAGAGCCTTTCCGGATCTATGGACCAAAACTCGATGTCTTCGACCTGGGTGTTCACGCTGGTAAAAACATGGGGATTCCCGATATCTCGTTGATTCCAATCG
>JAGWZB010000433.1 GCA_018969045.1 Planctomycetota bacterium
TCTTGAAGTTCTTGGGGAACACTGCAGTCACACCGAGCAGAATGCTGAGAGTGCGGAACGCGAGTTGGTTCGAGTCAAATTGCTACATTTTTTCGAGAAGCGAATTGGCGAGATGCTTACAGGGATTGTTTGGGGTGTTAAACAGGATGGGTTGGTTGTGCGAGGAATTGAAATCCCTGTCGATGGGATGGTGCCTTTGGACCGATTGCCTCAGGACCGGTATCGATACGATCGAGACACCCATACATTAGAAGGTTATAGAACTGGTAATCAATTCCGATTGGGAGACGAGTTGATCGTTCGAGTTGAGCGAGTGGATTTGGCTCGCAGGCACTTGGAGTTCCGTCTTGAGAAGGTTACACATCACACGACAGCATCGCGAAGTGAGTCTGAGCCTGCTCGCTCGAATCGTCGTGGAATTGGGGAATCCAGCAAAAAAGGCAAGTCGGACTCTGGTGCGGGACGAAAAGGGCAGGGAGGTTCCAAACGCAGGAAGAAGCGTTAACCCATGGGGAACTGTTTGCAGTATTCATAAACAGCCATAGTTGTTGCAGTTGCAACATTGTAGCTAAACGGCTGACCGTAGACGGGGATCTCGATCACATCGTCGAGTTGATTGAGTTCCTCTTGCGAGAGCCCTTCGCGCTCGGCCCCGACAATCAAGGCTGTTTTCTGGGAATAGGTGTACTGGTACAAGCATGTCGAACCTGTTGTTTGTTCGAGACCTGCCAAGCGGAAGCCTTGAAGCTTGAGTTGTTTTAAGACAGGAAGCAGGCTTCTGCGCTGATCCACTTCGACAAAGTCTGCAGCGTCTCGCGCGATATCTCGATCGACTTTGCCTTGACCGCAATGGATGATTTTTGTGATACCAGCGCAACCGCAGAGTCGAACGATCCTGCTTAGGTTTACATTGCTGCGCATGGGTGCCAAGGCGAGAATCAGTTCGCGAGGGCTGTGCAAAGGGGTCGGTGGTTTATGACGAATGTGTTCGAATCGGTTCATGACATCAATGCGTCGATGCGATCGATGAGTATCTGGAGAAATTCCCGGTCGCTGGTTGGTCTTCCGGGAGCATTGGGTGGGATAGCATCGGTATCGATCACACCCCGCATTGCCAGAACCATCGCTGCATTGTGTTTATAAGCTGGGACGGGAGGTCGGAATGCGAACCCTCCGAGCATCTGTAGAGCATCGTTTAATTCGTAAAACCGCGCATCGCCTTTTGCCCAAAAGTCATCACGTTTGGCAAATGCTTCGGGATAGAAGGCCGAGAGCCCCAGCAAGTAGTCGCTACCCCATTGGATCATATCGATCGCCAAATCGTTGCCGGTGTAAATTCCAAAGTCAGGTCGATCACGGTCGCGACATGCTAGGCGATCCCATTCGGTGCTGCGCGATAACGAAGAATGCTTGAGGCCTTCGAGTGAGGGGATATCCATGAGTCTTCGAAAGGTATCCAGCGAGTAGATACTGCCAAAGGGTGCGAACATCTTGCCCAGTTCGAAGCCTAAAAACTTGTCCACCGATTCGCCGATGAGTGAATAGGTTCGGGCGATCTGGTCCGGTGGCAGGGCGATCAACTCGGAACACTGGAAAACGATAGGGATACCGCCAAGGCGCCGAATTTCGATGACTTGTGCCCGATAGTTCTCGACCATATTGCCCGACAAGTCTTCGACGAACGCACCGGCCACAAAAGGTCGACCTGCAGCCAACTGGGATACCAGTTGCAAAATCTCCTGACGCTGGCTCAAACTCAGCAAGTTTGCGAACCCGGTGTCCATGTTGATCGCTGGGGATAGGCCGCAGGCCCAAGTCCGCTCTAAGCCCCTTTGGTAGGATTCAAAATCGATCTTTCCAACCGGTTTCCAGGGCAGATAGGCCGCCGAGATTCCTTTTGGCTTGCGCGAGAACCGGATTTTTGGGATTGGATGCATGCCATGGTCCATTTCACGGTTTACAGGGTGCAGTTGGGGGGTATCGAGGGCGTAAAGAATCGACGATTTACGGAACCAGCTTTTAAAAAGACTCAGAATTGGCCTAAAGCATAGCGATTTGGCTTCATCTGTCCAAATCCAGGTCTATTTATCGAGCGTGTGGCTAAAACCCCCAATCCGAGGGGGTTGCAGGTGGAAACGGCTGGTAAAATCGGCAAGATGCGTAAAATATGCCGTGTGGAGCTGGGAGTTTTCACTAAACTTTGCGGCTTGGGTTCCCTATTTGGTTTTTATGGGGAACTTTGGTTAAACGGACAACGCGTCGACATCGAAGGTCAACAGGTCATTCGATCGGCCCGCACTCATCAGAGAGTTTGCTGCTATGGAGTGTATGACGCGGGAAGTGGTGTACCCCTTTTTTGATTTTGGAGAATTTCGAATGCGTCGATTGATCATTGCTTTGGCCATCGTTGGATGTGCGATCGCTTCTTCCTCTAGTGCTTCGGCTGGTATTTTCAACCGCAAGAAGGATTGCAGCGGTGCTGCAACTGCTTCGTGTTGTGCACCAGCTCCAGCTCCAGCGTGTGCTCCTGCACCTGCTTGCGATGCTGCACCGGCATGTGCCCCAGCTGCCAAGAGAGAAGGGTTGCTTACCCGTCTTCATGCACGCAAGGCTTCCTGCAGCGCCCCTGCAGCAGCAGCTTGCGAGCCAGCACCTGCACCAGCTTGCGATCCTTGTGCACCAGCAGCCAAAAAGGAAGGCTTGTTGGCTCGTTTGCATGCACGCAAGAAGGCTTGCAGTGGTGCTGCTGCACCTGCTGCTTGCTGCGACGCTGCTCCCGCTCCTGCACCATGTGCAGCACCAGCTCCAGCACCATGTGCCGCTCCTGCTGCCAGCAGCTGCGAAGCCGATCCATGTGCCAAGCCAGCTCGTCCCAAGTTGCTATCTGGTTTGATGGCCAAGAGCAAGACCCGCCGTGCTAGCTGCTCGGCACCAGCTGCTGCATCTTGCTGCGATGCTGCTCCTGCTCCAGTAGCCGTTGCTGCACCAGCTCCAGCTTGTGGTTGCAACTAATCGGTTTACAAAAAGTCGAACTGGATCTTGTAACATTTGTTGCGAGGTTTTGGTTCGCGGATTGAACTCACAAGCGGTCTTCGAAAGTGGACCGCTTTTTTTACGCCTGAAATCAAGCGTCCAAACTCCTCTAGTGTAGATCCCTCCATGCGATTCAGTCTTTTTCCCACCAAGTCCTCTACGGATGTTTCAGGAATCGAAGACTCTTACGTTCAAGTTGGGCGTGGGCTTCGAACCGTGGTCTTTCTTCATGGTCTTTTCGGTTCGACCGCCCACTGGACTGGAACTATGGATCACCTGTCGAATGACTACAATTCGCTAGCCATTCAATTGCCGTTGGATCGCAAGGGGGATCGAAGAGCCGATGGGGTGCGAGCCATCGAAGACTTGACACAGATCGTTCAGCAGTCGCTTGATCATGCTCAAGTGAGCCAACCGATGGTGCTGGTTGGGAATTCGTTGGGGGGATTGCTTGCGATTGACTATGCTTTGAAAAACCCTGATCGT
>JAGWZB010000434.1 GCA_018969045.1 Planctomycetota bacterium
CGTGTCCGTGCCGACAGCCACGATCCGATCGTTGGCAGTCGCAAAAGCTTGGGCGATTTGCCCCTTGCCATCTACCGTGACCACTTTGCCGTTGTAGTAAATGGCGTCGACCTTGGTGGTGTCCTTGGCACTGGTGTTCTGCGCAAGTCGACTCAGATAATACATCCGACCGTCTTCTGCACCCCCAAGAAACTCCGGCTTGCCATCTCCATCAAGATCGATCGTTGTGGGACTAACATCGTGCCCTTCGATGTTTTTGTCCGCCAAAGAACCTGAATTGTCGAATCTCCAGCCGACCGGCCGGTCGCTTCCAGACGGGTTCTCCTGCAACATCAAGTCGGCATTCTTGGAATTCAACAGCAAATCGAATGCCCCATCCGAATTCCAATCGCAAACGGCAATCTTGCGCCGCCCCGAACCCCCAGCCGACTTGGGGTTCAGTCGCAGCGGATTCCCTTGGTTATCCAAAAAGGATCGTCGAGGGGATTTCAAGAAAAGCTCGCCTTGGCGTCGCACTCGCTCAAAGTAAACAAGGTATCCTTGCGTGTCGAGCATCGCTAAATCAACTAGCCCGTCGCGATTGAAGTCGTAGACAACAGGTGTCGTACGCCACTGGGTCAGCAACTCATCGCCGATGGGCTTAAGCCACCCCCATGGGAGTTCGGGCGGTTGCTGCTCCCACTCAACAGTGATCGCTCGTGGCTCTGCAAGAATGGGACTGCCTTTGGCTCCGATGTTCTTGAGCCAAACGACCCTTCCAAGGATGCTGCTTAGGATAATGTCTTTGAGCCCATCGTGATCCCAATCGGCGACGCTCAGCGTGGTATAGCCCCACTTAGCCTCCGCAGGTCCTTGGATGCTCCCGTTGGGTCCTGCCATCACGCGAAAAACCTTGCCATCAACGGCAAGTCGTTTTGGTCTGTCCCACTTGGGGGTTGTGACCCCAGGACCGCTCAAGTTCTCGAAGAACTCGATGGTTCCGGCGGTGTTGCCCGACACAATGTCCTGGTCCCCATCGTCGTCCCAGTCGACTCCCACAGGAGTTGCCAACGCTCCGCATTTAAGCGTATCTGCCTTTTGCTCAAAGTATTTGGGCACTTCGAATTTGGGTACTCGATCTGGGCCTAGCGTACCGCTGTTCTTCAAAAAAGCAACGCGACCATCTTCGTCTCCGACAATCAAGTCTGCATGCCCATCGCGATCCCAATCAAATGCCACCGGCACGATCATCTGCAAGTCCATTTGCAATGGACGATCCTTCGTATCTAAGACCCGCACCCCAGACTGATAGCTGGTTTGATCCTTGCTTCCGGTATTTTGGAAATAAGTGAATCCATCGAGGAATTCACCGCATAGCAAATCCAAATCCCCATCATGATCCCAGTCCAGCAGATTCGGCGATGGGCATCCAAACGTCTCCAGCGGATTGCCAAGTGTATCCTTCAAGGAAACAGGTTCAGCGAATTTTCCATCCCCAAGCCCCTTCAACCAGTAAACGAAACCTCGCAAGGGACCGGCAACCCAGCGGCCTTGAGCATCCCAAGCATCATCCCACCCATAAAAACTCCAATCCTCAACTCCCACGATCAAGTCCTCAGTGCCATCATGATCGTAATCCACGTAACGCCATTGGTTATGACGTACCTTAGGACCCTTGGTCTGCCCCCCTTGCGGTTTGTAAAAGTTCGCTGCAACCGATAGAGTCTTTGACTCCTGGATCCCCGACTTGGTAAAGTTCGTGTACTCCTTACCAGGACTCAATACCTTCATCCCACGCTCGGTATAGCTAGGCATCACGTAGTGCACCGTCCCGCTTAAGCGTACCGCCGGTTCGAAAACCGGCATCGGATTCTCACGCGTATCTCCTTGTCGATTCTCAAAGAACCAAACTCCATTGGACGGCTTATCCGGACAAGAAACAATCAGATCGTAATCTCCATCCCCATCGGCATCGCAAGGGATCGGCCAAGCCCATAGGCCAACACCCAAGTCCACGACAAGTCCCGGATGGTTGTACCGGAGTTGGACTAGCGCGGTGTCGGAGTTTTGACTCGTGGGACTTTGCGCCATAAGGTTGGTGCTCATGAGCATCAGGAGGACACGAAGCCACCGATAGGCAAGCCGCCGTAAGAAAAATGGCTGCACAAACGATCTTGAAGCCCCCATGATGCAATCCATTATCCTAAAAACAAAGGCTTCATGTGCCGGGTGTAAAGGTTCTCAAAAACATTCTTGCCAATGATTTCACGGTGAGCTACAAGCAGGTCCGTGTAGCGGGACCCTTTCTTGGCTGCTAGCTTGAACGAGACGTGCAAAAGTTGCCGGACACTGGCGTTGTATTGGGGATGACCTGGGATATGTCGCAACGTATTGGCCCACTGATGGCCATCCCATGAACCGACCGTCAAAAGGCTTGGAAGCTCCGACATGCGGATGTCGATCACACTCGCATAAGGCTCCGTGAGAGCTCCGATTTGTTCAAGTGCCAACCCGTAGATCTCACGCACCAAAGTGGTTCCCTCCTGACCAGACTCAGCCAGTCCGATTAGCTCCTCGAGCCAAGTGGTCCCTGCGGTTTTGATGTGCAAACCTGCCTTGCGACTTGCGATGGCTTGTCGAATGATCGGATAAATTGAAAATTTGTCGCTCCCGCTATGCACGCTCAGTTTCAGATTGTCAGGCAATCCGTACTGCGTCACCGCATGTGCCAGGACACATAGATCGTCTTGAAACTCTCTAGCGAATTGCTCCAAGTCGCCCACATAGTCGACCCCTTTGTTGAATCGACCAGTGAACTTGGGCGCGATCGTTTGCAAACGAACTTTCTGGTCGGCCAAAGCCGCTAAAATCACAAGCAATTCTTGAGGGGTTTGCGGCGAATCGGTCTCGTCCATCGAAACCTCGGCGATGAAGTTCCCCTCTCCTAGCTTGTTGGAAATGTAGCGATAGATCCGACCGGCTTCCTGGCATGCCACCAAATACTTGGCAACGATCTCCTCAAGCGCATCGCCCGATAGAAAAATCGCTTGATCGATACCTTGGATGTGCAGCTGGCCAAATAGCTCCGGATGACTTTTCAAGAAATGAACCACCGAATCACGTGATGCAACTTGCCCTATCGAATCGGCAACGTCGATCGTGTAAAAATCCGAGCTGTCCAAAAAACGATCGACCGTTTCGAGCCGAATGTGGTCCGCATCGGTGTGCCATGGAAGAGACCAACCCGACTGAGCAACTGCCTCCTGGGCCGCTTGCCGGACACTCTCTGGCTGCGATCCTATGAAAGAATGCTCCCGGTTGGACTTGTTCCAAACCGGCACCACCTCAACACCCTCGCTCAAAAGCCTCTGAAAAGCCTTCAACTGCGCAGAAGCTTGGTGGGCAAAACGGTCGCCTACCCCGAATGAAAATCGAGAAAGTCGTAGCATCAGACGCCTTATCGGTTGCTAGAGAGTTTTTGGTTCTGGATTGAATGAGCCTAGATTTCTAGGCATTTTACCAAGACGAATCCTAACG
>JAGWZB010000043.1 GCA_018969045.1 Planctomycetota bacterium
ATTGGGGGCAAGTCATGGACGGTCTGTTTCGCGTCCATTGCACGAAGTCCAAGAAAAAGCCAAGCGATGCGTATGTTGCAGTCGCTTACGAAGGCTATTGGTACTACATCGATCATCGAGATCGGGATACCAAAGCGACCTTCGCGCTGCTGCTTGAAGTCTCTCGTTTAGAACTGCAGTCTTCGGAATCCAATGCACCGCTTTTGACGCTGCCTCTTGGACGCTACGGACAATTACGTCGTTAAACGGCTGCGGGGGATTCTGCAAGGATCCTTCGGATGCCTTAGGCGATGAGCGTTCGAGCCAGATTGGATAACTGCCGCATGCTATCGCAGTAAGCCGAGAACTGCATCTTTTTTCTGAGCGAATCGCTAAGGCATCGACCACCGACAACGAGCATGGTGCCTTGGGGCAGTTCCTCGGAGAACCGCTGGAATCGATCCAAAAAATCGTCATCCGAATCGATGTGAGAGACGCTCAGCCAGAAAACTTTGGGACGATACTTTTGGATCGCCGATGCCATCGAAGTAAAAGGAACCCCAGAACCCAAGCTGATGGTTCTCCACCCGGCCTCCCTGAAAATGATTTCGATCAACTGATTGGCCACTTGGTAATTATCCCCTTCGGAAGTACCACCCATGGCCAACGGAGCTTCGTTGAAAGGATCAGAAATCAGCCGACGAAGCTCATGGATCAGACGAATGCAGATTTCACAGCCTCGGCGTTCCTGATACACATCAGCCCTACCGCATTCCCACATCTGGCCGATGACACGGAAAGTCGGGGCCATTAAGTCATCGGCAACGCTGGCCATGTTGCCATGAATGGCATACCAAGAGCTGATCACTTTGCGGCACTGGGCCTCGTCCCCGGCAAGCAATGCTCGTTCGAATTGCGATTGCAAAAAGGGCGCGTTGGCGATCGATGGGTCTTCACCAACCCGATCGGCCCGACTACTTAACTCGGCGATCGCATCGCGTTGAATCTGCCTTTGGTCCTCAAGTTGCCGACGGTCGCTCAGACCGATCGCTGAGGGGTCGACGATCCTACGATTGGTCGATTCCAAAAACTCCATCAAATGCTCAAGCGGTATACGACGGTGACCACCCAGGGTGCGGTCGGTTCGGATCACACCCCGATCGCACCAACGTTTCACCGAGGATTCGCTAACTTGCAAGGCTTGTGCAACCTGCTTTGGACTGAAACTGCTTTCCAAGTTCATTGGTTTTGTGTGGAAACTTTCATTCCGACCGTTTCCCCTCCGACCGAGCTTTCGGCTTCGGTTTGAAAAACAACACTCCAACCCCGTCGATTTTGAAGACGCCATGCACTGACATAGTTTCCACCGGTGTCAACCGACTCAAGCCGATTTTCACTTCGCCCTGGACCGCTGAGACATCGGCATCGAGAGCCAAATCCCTATATCCATTTGGACGATTTGAGGGGACTAGTCCCGGCAAACCGAAAAAACGTTCTGCGAAGGCCGACTCGCGGACCGATTTGGACGTATGCAAACCGTCCAGCCCGAGGCCTAATTCTAGCTCGGTTTTGAAAATCGTCTGCCAAGACGGCTAGAAAACCATGGAAAAACAAAAGAAAAATGGATTTCCAGCTTTTCGAGATAATTGTGCTTTCGGCGTATTGCAATCCGTACGAAAGAACGATATAAAAAATTCGAATGAACGATTTGAACGATTCACTGTTGCAAAACGACCGATTTCTCGGTTGCGATTTCGACCGCTAACGTCCACTTCAATTACCGAACGATTTTTAGTTTTGTCGCCCAAGGTGCAAGAAGGTTCTCCGATGGTCAAGTTGCTCACGAAACCGGTTTCCAAGAAAGATGCATCAGCGGACTTGCTCAAGGGGGGGCAAAAGAGGGTCACCCCCGAGCAGAAAACCAGGCGGCCGGTGGGGCTGCCCAAGACCTTCCAAAGCAAGGGCCTGGAAGCTTCTTTTGTGCATTACTGCCAACTGGTCACACCAGAAACCAAAGCGACCGAAGATCTCCTGTCAAGCGTCAAGCGATGGGTCGATCAAGAGATTGACTTCATGGGGAATGCCGATTTTTGCGAAGAATCGGTCGAAGCGTCCTTGTTTGCGGATGACCACATCCTGCCGATCTCCTCGGACGAACTTCAACGCGTAAAGACTCCCGATCTCCCAGCCCACTTAGCCCGTCTTTGCGAAACCAAACTGCTGACCCCTGCCGAAGAGGTAGAGACGTTTCGCCGCATGAATTACCTGCGTTTCAAAGCCAATGAGCTTCGAAGCGAATTGAACCCCAGCGACTCTGTTGAGTCCAAGAAAGTTCACTTGGCCAATTGCTGGACGGTTCGGAGAATTGAAGCCTTGATGAGCGCTGCGGATTGGTACCGAGACCGGCTTGTGAAATCCAATATGAGATTGGTCATTTCCATTGTGAAGAAGTTCGTCAACGCACACAACGGTTTCGACGATTTGCTCAGCGACGGCATCATTGCATTGATGCGTGCGGTCGATAAGTTCGACGTGGGGCTTGGATTCCGGTTCAGCACCTACGCCACACAAGTGGTCCGGAGGAATTCCTACCGCCGGGTGATGGAGAAGCAAAAGGAGCGACAGCGCACGACCTTGAGCGTCCACGATGCAGGAGTTGACATCAGCGACGAGCACCGTGCACCTGGGATGAGCGAAGCCCGTTGGGAGGCCCTTCGAGGCAGACTCGCGACCATGCTCGACCGCCTCGATCGCCGTGAAAAACTGATCATTCGCGCACGTTTTTCTTTGGGAGGACATCGCAACGTACAAACGCTCCAGAAGTTGGCCGACCGACTCGGAGTTTCGAAGGAACGGATTCGTCAACTTGAAAAACGAGCCTTGGACAAGCTTAAAGACATGGCGGATTTGTCCCCGATTCCAGAGATCGAAGTCTGAAATCCTTACATGCAGTTTAGACACACAAGCGATTTTGATTGCCCCGTCGAACGACTCTTTGGATACCACGAGCAAGCCGGCGCGATCAGCCGTCTAATTCCGCCCTGGGAAAACATTACGGTTGCCCAAAGCAACGATTCGCTGGATGTTGGATCGATGGTCAAGATCCAAAGCAAGCTCGGTCCTGTGACCCAAAACATTCTCGCAAAACATACTGATTATCGGCCCAACGAACTCTTCGTCGACCAGATGCTCTCAGGCCCATTTGCGACCTGGAAACACGAGCATCGGTTCGAATCGCTGGGTGATGCCCGGTCGAAGCTTACCGACAGCATCGAATACCAACTGCCCATGGCACCCATGAGCAATCTGCTTGGTGGGTGGGTTGAAAACAAGCTCCAAGCCATGTTTCGATTTCGGCATCGCATCACCGCCGACGACTTGCAATTCTCCCAGACGCTCAAGCAGTTAGGGTTCGATCCCAAAGAGCGGTCGATCAAAATTGGTATCTCTGGCAGTTCAGGGATGATTGGTCGACGAACGATAGAACTTGCCAGAGTTCTGGGGATCGAGGTCATTCGATCGGAGCGGCAGAATCGCAAATCGAAGCAGGATGTGCGATGGCCACGAGGAGTGCAAAGCTCGGCCGAAGACCATCTTGATGCCTTTGAAAACTTGGATGCTTGGATTCATTTAGGAGGGGTGGGTATTGCCGATCGTCGATGGAGCGATAGCTACAAGCAAGCCATACGCAGTTCGAGAGTCGAGTCCACGAGCAAGCTCGTGGATCGTCTAGGTAAGCTGAACCGACCACCTAAGGTCTTGGTGTGTGCCTCTGGGGTTGGCATTTACGGCGACCGAGGCGAGGAGTTGCTCGACGAGAAATCGTCGGTAGACCGAGGTGTGACAGGAGACGATTTTTTGGCTGATGTCGCAAGGCAGTGGGAGTCCTCGGCCAGAGCTTACGAGAACCAAGGAGGTCGAGTCGCGTTGGCAAGATTCGCGATGGTCTTGCATCCAAGGCATGGGGCACTTAGCAAACTGCTTTTGCCTTTCCAACTAGGTGTAGGTGGACCTATGGGTGATGGCAAGCAGTATTGGCCATGGGTGCACGTAGACGATGCTGCCAGCATTCTTTTGTATTTGGCGGCGGATCAGCGATGCCAAGGGCCTTTCAATGTGTCGGCACCTGAGTGTTTGACCAACCGAGAGTTCAGTCGCGTGTTGGCCAAGGTTTTGCGGCGTCCGAGTTGGTTGCCAGCACCGAGTTTTGCTTTGCGCATGGCGTTAGGACAGATGGCAGACTCCTTGCTCTTGGCCAGTGCGCAAGCGGTCCCACGGGGGCTCATGGAGACCGGCTATCGATTTCGGTTTGGGACCCTTGAGGGAGCTTTGGGGAATTTACTAGGCCGCCGTTAGTCGACAGGCCTTAAAGATTTACCTATCGATATTCGGATCCTAGTGTCCTTCTCGTCGTATCTTTGCCATGGATCTGGTCATACAATGCACGCTTGTTGCTCTTGCTTTTCCAAATGTTCACCTAACTCCTAGTCCGCATGGCAGACATCACCCGTTTTGGTACAACACCCCGCTGGTCGGACCTTGTCATCCACTGCGGAGTCGCTTACTTTGTCGAAGTCCCCGAGGATCCGCAACTCGATCCACGGGCACAGTTCGAACAGTTATTTCGTCAAGTAGACGACAGGCTCGCGTTGGCTAAGAGTTCTCGAAAGGGACTATTGCAGGTGTTGATATACCTTCCATTCCCCGAAGACCTCATAGTATTCAACGAGCTATGGGATGCATGGATCCCAAGCGGTCATGCACCAAGTCGAGCGTGCATTCATACTCAACTGGCTGCACCAGGATACCGAGCCGAACTGATCATTACAGCCGCCTGCGATTCGATTTAGATGAACGCCGATTCCCCATGACGCCACGGCCCAGGAGGCTGATAAGACTCCAATCGCTTTCCAATATCCTTAATCTTCATTGGGAAGCGTATAAGGATCCGCAAAGGCACCGAATGCACCAAGCCCTCCATCGACCGCAAGGTCGGTGCCTGTGATAAACGAAGCATCCTGGCTCGATAGCCACAGCACCGCTGAGGCGATCTCCTCCGGCTTGCCGATCCGGCCGATCGGATGTCGATTGGATAACTCTCGCTCACCCCCTTGTGCCTCAAGCGTCGCTCGAACCAGCGGTGTATCGATCGCACCGGGCGATACGCTCACGACCCGAATGCCATCTCGAGCGTATTCAACTCCCCATTGCATCGCTTGCAAAATATTCGCTGCCTTAATCGGTCCGTAAACAGGTACCCCTCGCGTTGTGCGATGGGCTTGACCGCTTGCAATATTCACCACGACTCCAGATTGCTGATCGCGCATCACTCGAAGCGCGTGCTTGGCCATAAAGGTATACCCCGAGAAATTGATCGCGAGCATCCGCTGATAATCGTCCATGAGCAAATCTTCGACTCGAACGTATGAGGAAGCCGGTTGTATCGCTGCATTGTTGACCAGTACATCCAACGCACCAAACCTCTCCGTGGCCGCCTGAACGGCTCGCTTGCAGTCAACTTCACTCGACACATCGGTCTGGATAAACACGACATTATGATCCTCCGAATCCGGATATGCAGTGATATCGGCGCATACAACGTGAGCCTGAGCGCTAGAGAAACCACGGCAAATGGACAGCCCAATTCCATTACTGCCACCGGTGACTAAGACCACCCGACCTGAGTGATCGTATCGCACAGTTCCCTGCGGGCGGGATTGCTTTTGGCCTGTGGGTTGCTGAGAGTTGGATTTCGTCATTATCTGGTGATCCAGGAGGCTCAAGGGAAAGAAAATAACTCGGGAATGCCTATTAGATTACCACGATTGCGTCGCTTGGGATAAACTACAGTCTTCGATGTCCCGCCGTTATCCTATCCTTTCTTGATACTCCCGCACTGGATCCTGCCATGAATCATCCATCGACCAATCGCCGCCTGTTTTTCTCGCAAACTGCAAGTGCCATCGCTGCAGCCCACTTGGCCGGCGGTCTAAAAGCCTCCCCTTTGGTAGCCGATCGACTTCGATTAGCGAGCATCGGAGTCGGCGGCATGGGATCTGCAGACCTCGGATCGCTTAGTTCCCACAGCAAGGTCGAAGTCGTTGCGTTATGCGACGTTGATTCGAACAATCTTGCTGCCGCCAGCAAACGGCATCCAAACGCCAAAGGCTTCAGCGACTTTCGGAAAATGTTTGCACAGATGGCCGATCAAATCGATGCCGTCTCTGTATCGACCCCAGACCATACTCATGCCCCCGCAGCCATGACGGCTATGAACTATGGTAAACACGTCTATTGCCAAAAACCTCTTACTCACGACGTCTACGAATCGCGGCAGTTAGCGATTGTATCGGAGAAGAAAAAACTCGTTACGCAAATGGGGACCCAGATCCATTCCGCATCCGCTTATCGTACCGCAGTTAAACTCATTCAAAGCGGCGTGATTGGCAAAGTAAAGGAAACGCATTCATGGAGCAATAAAACGTGGGGATACGAAGGTCCAGATCCAGAACCATCCCCTGTACCAGAGTCGTTGCAGTGGGACCTATGGCTCGGGACCGCACCCGAACGAGCTTATTCGCAAGGGCATTTCCACCCGGGCAATTGGCGACGATGGTACGACTACGGTTGCGGCACAATGGGAGATATGGCCATCCATATTTTGGACCCGGTTTTCTCAGCATTGAAGCTTGGGACACCCACCAAAGTGATTTCCAATAGCTCTGCAGCACCTAAGAAATCCTTTGGTATGCAGAACCATACTCGCTACACGTTCCCTGCATCGGCTTTCACCACAAACGATTTTCTGTTGACATGGAGCGATGGTGGTAAAATGGCCGACACCTCGTATTGGCCCCTCGAAGGGGCTGATGGCAAGAAGATTGGATTGCCAGACCAAGGTTCGATTTTCTTAGGCGAGAAGGGGGCGGTCTTGCTTCCTCACGTCGCAATGCCGGTACTATTGCCCGCCAAGCAATTCGCCGATTACAAAATCGAACCTGCGCCCGATGGAAACCACTACCACCTCTTTGTCGACGCATGCTTGGGTGGTGCACCTACGACAGCCCATTTCGGGTACGCAGGCCCATTGACCGAAGCTGTCTTGTTGGGAACTCTTGCCAACCGATTTCCTGGCAGCGAACTGCAGTGGAATGCTTCACCGATTTCTATCCCTAATCACGAAGTTGCGAATGCATTGCTTAAGCGAAACTATCGTAAAGGTTTCGAAGTCGACAACCTGTCTTAGGGTTGGCCCTACCTAGTCGGACCGAGTATTCGTGGCAACACTGGTTATCGCTTCGGATTGGATTGTTCCTGTCGAATCCCCTGCTATCAGCAAGGGATTCCTGGTCATCCGAGACGGGCTTATTGTGCATGTGTCAGACCGATTGCCTGATTGCTATGAAAATTGCCCTTTGGTTCGGCTCGTTGGTGGTGCTATTGTTCCGGGTCTAATCAATGCGCACTGCCATCTGGAACTCAGTGATATCGATCCTTGTCTAATCGCTCCTGCAAATGATATTGGTCATGGCTCGATGGTTGGTTGGCTAAACCAAGTGATGGCCAGAAAAAAAAGCATCGCCAACTCCGGGGTCGATATCGAAGAGATCAAACGAAAAGCGATTTTGAGTGGTCTTGAGGAATCGTGGAAGTTTGGAACCCGATGGATTATTGACAACATCACCGCTCCTTGGTCCGCAGACTGGTGCGAATCTTGGCAAGCCGAATTCAGAGATCCCCTTAAGAGCGATAGACTTTCAGCTCTCGTTGCTCAATCGCGATTGTTTGTTCAACCGTGCGTGGAACTGGTGGATGTAACTCAATCAAGACTCACAGAGACAGTGGAGTTTGCTCAGCGGACCGAGTCGACGCTTAAAGGGATGTCACTTGGAGAATCTGCGAATGTTTGCCACACACCGATAGGACTTGCCCCCCATGCTCCGTACACTGCGTCGAAACGACTTGTCGAATATGCATTGCGATGTGTAAGTTCCTCGGGGGGGATTCTCAGCATGCACTTGGCTGAGAGTCTTGAAGAACTCGACTATGCAGATCGCAGACAAGGCCCTTTCAAACCATGGATAACGCCTTGGATCGACGCTGAGCATGCATCACAAATCGGAAGTATCCAAGTGCATTTACAATTGCTATGTACATCTCCAAAAGCGCTGATCGCGCATGGGAATTATCTTGGTGATCGCCAAATCGAATTGCTGAGTTCTCATCCCCACCAAGTAGCCATCGTTTATTGCCCACGAACACACCAGCACTTCCGACACTTAGAGCACCCTGCAAGAAGGATTGTGAAAGGACAAATCCCTTTGTTTCTTGGGACAGATTCCAAGGCTTCGAATCCAGATTTGTCGGTATTTAAGGAATGGCAAACTGCATGCAAGGCGTTTCCTGATTTAGGTCCAAAGTTCTGGATGGCGGCTTGCACAACCGGTCCAGCGAAATTTTTGGGAATCGAAAAATTGGTCGGCACGCTCCGAGTCGGTAGCAAGTCGCTATTGACGTGGGTGCCACTTGAGCGTCAAACCCCAGAAAACCAGGAGCAGTTGTGGGAATCGCTACTGGAGGCAAACCGCGCGATGCCTTTGGAATGCCATCCGATTTTTGCAGATTCATGAGGATCAAATTTTTGAAGACCGACAAACAGAACAGTGCAAGTAGAAAGCCACTTCCCAAGTCGATTTGGATTTTGAGTTTCGTCTCATTTTTTGCGGACATATCCAGCGAGATGATGGTTCCCCTTTTGCCTTTGTTTCTGGTGGGTGCTCTGGGGGCAACCCAGATTCAACTTGGAATCATGGAGGGGGCTGCCGTCTTGATCGTTTCCCTGATGTCTGCTTACGCAGGATTTCGCAGCGATCGTCGAGGAATCAAAGGTGGACGTGTCCGATGGCTGAATTGGGGTTATGGATTACCGGTGTTGGGAAAAAGCATTATTGCCGTGGTTAGCTCCCCGCTGTGGATTCTTTCAGGTCGATTGCTAGATCGCTTTGGCAAGGGATTGCGAGGTGCTCCTCGGGACGCTTTGATCGTCGATGCTGTTGAGCCAAAACGATTAGGGGAAGCTTTTGGGTTGCATCGAGCGTTGGATACTGCGGGTGCTCTTGTAGGGACCACCCTTGCCTCTTTTCTTCTTTGGTGGTTGGCAGGAACGCCAGATGCTGAATTGGCCAAAGGTTCTCAGATCGATGCGCCTGCTAGTGTTTTCCGACAGATCTTCGCTGTATCGGCTATCTTGGGATTGGCATCCTGGGTTTTGACGTTCATGGTAAAAGATCCTCGCAGTAATGTCCAAGCGTCTGCCTGTGACACTGACCAATCTTGGTTGTTGCCAGGTAAAGTGCGGTGGAAAGATCTCTCAGTGAGTTACTGGGTAGTCATATCCATGTTGGTCCTGTTTTCACTTGCCAATAGCAGCGATGCGTTTCTGTTGCTCAGGGTCCGCGAGTTAGGCTTTTCTCCTTGGGCTGTTGTGCTGGCCTATTCGCTTTTCAATGTGACGTATGCGTTGGTCAGCTACCCCGTTGGAGTGCTCAGTGATCGAATTGGCAGATGGCGTGTGATCGGCTTGGGCTGGGGAATCTATTTTGCGTGTTACTTGGTTTTTGCTTGGTTGCCGAAAGAACAGGCTTGGGGTGTTTGGCCGTTGATGGCCATTTACGGGGTGTACATGGCACTGACCGATGGGGTAGGAAAAGCGTTGATAGCCGACTATGCACCTAGGGAGCATCGGGGTGCTGCGATGGGGATTTTTTATGCGTTTACGGGGCTGACGACGTTCTTGGCAAGCTTACTTGCCGGCTGGCTTTGGCAGGCTTATGGGTCAGCAGTGGCACTGAGTGCAGGTGCTTTGTTTGCGGGCTTGGCGCTACTGGTATTGGGGTGGTTTGCATGGCAAAGCCAGTTTGAAAATAGAGGCGAAGGTTCCTAGGAGGTGGTATACTCATGCGATTACCAGTCCATTAGTTTCTTCAGCAATCCATGTAGCTAAAGCGGTATGCTAAACCAACCATCCTTCACGGGTCGTATCCTACTGGCTCTGATCCTGATGATCTGTTTCTATACGTTTGCATTGAGTCTTGCGGGATTCTTGATCTTTCTGCCAATAGGCATGGCGGTTTTCCTTCACCGTATTCATTTACAACTCTCTCTCATTTCGTTCATCGGGGGATGCATGATCTTATGGTCGGTGATTCCACGTCGGGATAAATTCGTCGCCCCGGGTCCTAAGCTTAACGAGAAAGAACAACCGGAGTTATTCAAGCAGCTTCGGTCCTTATCACAAAGCACTGGCCAGTCGATGCCGGTGGAGGTTTACGCGTTGCCTGAGATGAATGCTTGGGTAGCCAATCGCGGTGGGATTATGGGATTGGGAAGCCGCCGCATCATGGGTATCGGTATTCCGTTAATGCAAATCCTATCGACCCAACAGTTGCGAGGGGTGCTCGCTCACGAGTTTGGACATTACTATGGCGGCGACACCAAACTAGGTCCATGGCTTTTCATAACTCGATCGGCCATCATCCGGACAGTGATGAATCTTGCGTCCAATGGATCCTCCATCTTATCGATCCCATTCGAATGGTATTTAAACTTGTTCCTGAGAATCACTCAAAAGGTCTCGCGACAGCAGGAGTTCACCGCAGACGCTTTAGCGGCAACGATCGTTGGCCCAGAAGCCATCGCAGAGGCGCTAAAAGCGGTTCACTCGAAAGCGTTGGCTTTTGACGCTTACTGGCAAAACGAGTACTCCCCTGCCCTAGAGTTAGGAGTACGTCCACCGATGGCTAAAGGCTTCCGAGATTACTCCGATGCGCCCAAGATCAAAGAAGCTGTCGACTCGGCTTTGAAGCACGCGATGGAAGAGTCTAAGAGTGACATCTACGATTCACATCCTGCGCTGAAGGAACGGATCGCAGCGATCCAAAAGGTCACAGGTCCCCGCCAAGCCAGTTTCGATCCCCCGGCGATCGATTGGATCCGAGACGTTGATGGACTCGAACGTACGATGATCGATCACATGGCGAAATCTTTGGGGGTGAAATCTCCCGAACCCATCTCATGGAACGAAAGCGTTCAGCGTGTACTGGTTCCTAATTACTTAAAGCTCATCGAAGAATTCGGCGGAAATATCGAAGCACTTAATTTAGGGCAGGCAACTGAGAAACTTCGAACCCCCAAGGAATGCATTGAGCTTTTGAATCCCAAAGTTTTACCTCATATCACCGATGACGAAGCCAAACGCGTCTTCGCTTCGAGGGTCATTGGAACCCTGGCGATCCTTGCATTTGAGAAACGGGGATGGACGATTCAGAACCCTATCGGAGACATCCCCTACATTCAGAAATTGCGAGAGGAAAACGATGTCGATGGGCAGGAAGATGAGGATCAGCGCAACCCGATGATTCAATTGAACCCCTTCGATTGGATCGAGCAATTCATCAACCGCAAATGGACTCTCGACGAACTGATCGGTAAATACCAGGATCATCGTATCGATACGGTCCGCCTGATCGACATCGTTTCAAAACGATAAGTGCATACACCAGCGTTCTATCGCACTCAAATTCACGGGTTGGTCCTTGCCGCGTAGTCTTCCCACCAACCATCAAGCCCCGCAGAATCCGTGGGCATCGGAATCGGCAGATTTTCCGATTGAGTCCAAACCTTGGTGGCTATCTGGTTGGAATCATCCAAGTAGGATGCAGTGGCCAAGGACTCATCGTTTTCAATCTCGCTTGGATCTGCCCAATCGGTCTGAACCCATTCCTGCTCGAACCAAAGTGGTAGTGAATCGGTGGGGGGTTCTGCGACTGAGTCCTCGATGATCAATTTAATGGAAGGCGTCACTTCAGGTTCTTTGCTTACCAGCACTCGAGTCCGCGCCGGCAGCACTAGAGGCTCGGGTTCTTGCAAGATTGGTTCTGCGGGTTCCACTACTACTTCGGGGGCTGGTTCAGGCATTTTCGCCTTCGACTTTTTGGGCAATCCATCGGGACGATAGATTTCCGCAACACCTGGCTCGCCTTGTGCAGGCAACACTCGAACTTGAACTCCTATGGAGTCGAACATTCGCATGATGTGTTCATGGCAAGTAAACATCACCACTTGGTGTCCCAGCGCTGCAAAATCACGAAGAACCTTGGCAGCACTTGTTGCTCGAATGGTATCAAAGTTAACCAGCACATCATCGAGGACCAGTGGCAAGGTCGCTCCGCGACGCGAATACGCTGCCGCCAGTGAGAGTCTCAACGCGATGAAGACGGCTTCTCTGGTCCCTCGGCTGAGGACTTCTAGGGGCAAACTCTGTCCCTTGTCGTTATCGATCCGAAGTGCATTTTTTCCAAGGGGAGTCCAAACACGAACGTACTTGCCTTCGGTGAGCTGTTTGAGGAATGCCGAAGCTTCTCGAAGCGTTTCGGGTTGTCGTTCACTCTCGTAAATCTCACAGACTTTTTCGAGCATGCAGGTGGTAAATCCAAGCGTTCTCCAATGATCTGCGCACAGTTGGATTTGTCTCTCTAGGCTTGCCAATTCGAGTTTGGCTTCTGCCAAACGGCGATCTTGCGCGAGAGTTTTCATCTCTTGATTGATTTCGCCTTGTCGCAGTTGCAGTTGCTCGATGCGTTGCTGAGAGCCTGTGATTCTCGATACCAGAGTTTCCCAGCGTTTTTCGAGTTCGTGGGAGGGGGTATTTTGAAGCATCTTTTGAATCGCTTCGTAGGAAACATGGCTACCGAGTGTCGTACGAATTCTCTCATCGAGCGATCCGATTTGAGACTCTAGCTTCAGATGCTCTTGCTTGCGACCAAGCAGCACGTCAAGTTGCTCGATCGACTCAACGCCGATCTCTGCAAGGTAGCTTTGACGAGCACTGATCAATCGATCGACAGTTCTGCGGAACCCCTTTTGTTTTTTGGACAACTCTTCATCTTGAAGTTTCAGTTCCTTGCGCTGCTTGAGGTACTGTTTATGAGTTGCCAGGGTGTTGACTAGATGTTGCAGTCGTTGCTGGGGTATTTCTACGGACAGCTCACTGGTTTTGAAAGACGATCCATCGCGATGGATATCTCTTTGTGGGGCTGTGTCTTTTCGAGCCGATGGCGTTGTCACCGGCGTTTCTGGAGAGGCAAGTGCGACTTGAAGTTGGGTGTGCAGGGCATCTAATTTGCCCAAGGTACTGGTCAGTTCAATACGGCGTTGCGAAAGCTCGTCGACTTGAGTTGTCAGTTTTCTTTTGGTAATCAGGATCGATTCGTAGCCTTCGGCCAGGATCCTGAGACTTTTCGGGGAGAGCGATTCAGCCAAGCCCAGTTGGTGAAGGGTTTTCTTCCATGCAATCCGAGCCGACTTAAGTCCTTGTGCTGCATCGGAGGCCTGTTTGCGAGCGGTGTTGTAGCGATCTTTGGCGGCTGCTTGGTTGTGATAGATGGGAAGATACGATTCACACTGACTGAGTTCATGTTCGGCTTGACGCAGTTGCTGTTCGACAGATGCGTTTGGCTCGGGGAGGAAGCCGACGAGTTGTTGTTTTTCGCTTTCCGTCTTTCGGATTTGAGAGACGAGGGTATCGAGTTGCGTTTCGACATCGGTCAGTTCCCCTTCCATCCCTTTTTCCATGGATTTCCACCACAGATAGGTCGCAACGAGGATGATCAGCCCAAGCACCGTCATGAGTACCCCGGTATTCTGGGTATCGGTCGACTGGAGTTGCAGGGCACGTGCCGTCGCGGGCATATTGGCGTTGTTGTACCAGCCGAAGAAATTATTTAGGCCTGAGATAAGCATAAAGGCGCCGATAAAGAACGGTATCGCCAGCATGATGACTCGTTCCCAAGAGAAGCCATCATCGCTTTCGAGGTCGAGCGTTTCACCTTCGAGCTCGTCTCTATGAACGGCGAGTTTTTGCAAGCGTTCATCGACTTGTTGGAATTTGCGGATGGATTGAATTCGATCGCTCGCTAGCTGGATCGAGGATTGCAAATCTTCGGAGTCCCTGGATTCCAAAAAACCTGCGATTTCACTTTGGAGTCGTTCGATTTCCTTCTTTTCGCTATCGACGCGTTCTTTGGCTTGTTTAAGCCGGATTTGCTGCATGCGCACGTCGCGCGCTGGTCCTGCAAGTTGGCTGATCGCGGGTCGGCTTAGGTCCGGTAAGCTCGACAGCCTACGATCATTGAGCAAGGCTTCCTGATCTGAATCGCTGAGTCCGAGTCGCTTGGCATCTTCGACAAGTTGTTCTTGTGTTTGCTTGTGCTCGGATTCCAATCGTTGGATCTGTTTTTGGAGTTGAGTGATCCAAGGTCCTTGTTCACTGGCCGATTCGATCTTGCCGGCTAGCCCCAAGACGTTGCGGTTCAGAGGTAATTCGGAGGCTCGTTTTCGAAGCGACTGCCGCTCTTGGACGACCGATTGGATTTGAAGTCGTTTTTGATCGACTTGGTTTTGCAAATCCTGGAGTTTGTTTTTGGACTCTTCGTGCACATCGATGCGCGCATGTAGTTGAGCAAGTTTATCGCGTAACGATTCGCGTTCGAGCCATGGCTGGCGAACTTGGATCGCCGTCTCGATGGTTTTGGATTCAGATTCCCATTGACCAATACGTTGCTTTAGTTCTTCGATTTCGTTTTGCTGATTGCGTCGAACCGAGGCTAATTCGCTCCATCGTCGACCTCGCAGGGTCAACTCTTCGATTTCATCTCGAAGCTTTTGGCGTTTCGCGAGCATCGATGGCAACTGGGCATTTTCATCGTTGGCAGAAGCGATTGCGGTTCGAGCCGAACGCAACTGTCGAATCACATCGACCAAGGATACCCGATCCAATCCGCTGGAGAGCTTGTACAGTTCATCGGCTGCGGCGGTATCGTCTAAGGTGCTCAGTTCTTGTAGTTCGCGAAGACCGATGGCAAAGACGTTGGTAAAAATCGACTCGTCGACATTCCCGAGTAGGGACGTGAGTCTGTGTTGACCTTGGGTGATCCCGTCGGAGCTCGTGACGGTTAATTGGCCGATGACGCTTGCATCGTTGAGCGTCGCTCGCCTGGATATTTCGTAGCCTCCACCGGGCCCGGTCACGCGCATGGCGCCACCGGGTTTTCCGCCGTGCACTGGAGGCAGATATCGAGCCCGACGTTCGTTGGTAAATCCGTAGAACATCGTTCTCAGAAAGTTCATCAGTGTCGTTTTACCGGCTTCATTAGGCCCATAAAAGACGGTCATTGTCTCGGGCATCGAATCGACACTCAGTCCACTCCAAACACCGAAACCATCGATTTGTACGTCGCGAATTTTCATCCTCGGGTCCCTCCGAATCTCCGTGTAGGAGCGTTCAAATCCACTTTGTGCCCTCTGAGCATATCCACGCCCAAGAGCGTTGCACGATCCAACGCACCGCTAGTAACGTTAGGGGTATCATCGACCAAGAGTTGTTGCCAGACTGCTGTCGCTAGAGTCTCCGATTCCAGCAGAGGCTTTGTGTTCAAATTCTGCCCCAGCGATTTTCGATGCTCCTGGGAGGTTCTCAAAAAGTCACCTAGGATCGTATCTTCTTCCTGCCATTTCGAAGGATAGGATTTGGGGGTTAGGATTTCGATTTCCGTCGACCAAATACTGCAAGCACCATGGCTGTATTCACGACGCAGCCACCCCAGGATCTCATCGATCGCCTCGGGGCCGACCATGGTCGCATGTTCCAGATCCAGTTCCACTCTCCAGCGAACGATCAAGTGCCGGGTACCATGCTCGCTTTGCAGCCGTGAAATCCGTTTGCTCATCAGCTCCCGCATATCCCGACCCATCGCAAGATCTTCAACATCAAGGGTTTGAGTGATGTAACGGAAATGGTCGACTTCGGTTGTGGTGATTTGGGCATCATGTGTCCCGTCGACTTCGACGGTCCAAAATCCGTGCGGACCTTCTTCATCAAAGCCGCGACCTTGAGGGGTGCCACAGACTCGCATGTGGGGAGCTTCGCCATGAAGCGTCTTGCGATTGTGATCGTTACCAAGAGCCCAATAGTCGATACGTTCGCTCAGAAGAGCCTCGGGATCGGCGTTGCCATGAGCAAGAGCGATGACATACGTCCCATCGGATTCGCATTGATATTCCGCCGAGCGGATCGATTCCCTTCCATCGCTGGAACGTCCCAGGATGGTGGCAAGCGCCGTACCGTTTCTTCGGAACACAACGCTTTGAACTTCTTTCTTGGAGAAGTAATGAACATTCGATGGCAGCGTAACGGCTTCAGGCCATCGGTCAGGATCGTCGACGGATCCTCCTGCCCAGTAGATCGTAATGTTGCGCTGTGCTAGGCGTTCGAAGTGATCGAGCAGGAACGCAGGCCCTGCAGCACCGGTAGTGTTAGGATTCAAAAGGTCCCCAGTCAACAGAACGAAATCGACGTTCTCGATCAGGGCCGACTCAAAGAAAGCCTCGGCGGCTTTCCATGGTGCATCGACCAGCGCCGCTTTGAGATGCTCTGGGATGTCGGTTAGATCCTGCATCGGCTTTTCCAAATGAAAATCGCCGCCGTGCAAGAATCGAATGGATTCCTTGCCCATGGACCACCCTCCTTAGTGGAACTAGTAAAACTGCATTGGTGCGCGAGTTTAGTGGAATTGGAGGGTTTGAGGCAATGCCGATTTTTTCAACCCAGACGATCGGCTTGAAGCCTCTGCTGGATTGCTTGCAAACTAGAGCACACAGCCAGGACGCTTTTGCAAAAAATTCCCTTCTCCGGGAATTATCGACCCGGGAAAGATATCCAAAAAGGGGAGTGTTTTCCCGCAACCGAACGGAATCCGACGCCCGATAAGCTCCAAGGATCGCCGTTTTTGTCGGAATAAATTCCCTAGACCACCAGCAGTATAAACCGCACTAATCCACCGATTTTCCATGAGTTCAAGCATTCGAGCAGAAAGAGCAGGACGCCCGAAAGCCATTAGGGGACGCAAGCTGGCTGTGGAGTGCCTTGAAGAGCGTCGCGTGATGACGGTATTGCCCTTTGGGGCGACCGCCCAGGACACCGGCGAATTCATGTTGGGGCGGATCGCTGTGACCCCGGTTTTTCTTGAAAGTACGGGTGCAGTCAGCACCGAAGACTGGACGCCGGCTTATGTCGATGCGGTGATGGGGAATATTCAAAGTGGACTGCAGTGGTGGAACCAGCTGCTTGCGACCAAGAGCACCGTCCATACGCTCGAATGGGTGATTGACCGGACTTATGTCGATAATCGCTTGCCGATTACCTATGAACCGATCAATATGACCTCTGAGGGTTACTTGCAGTGGGGACCTCAATTTCTCCAGGGTGTTGGGTTCAACAACACCACGAATTTTGAGACAAACATTCGAGCGTTTAACCATGCGCAGCGGTTGAAGCTAGGGACCGATTGGTCGTTTACGATCTTTGTGGTCAATGCCATGAAGGATGCTGACGGAAGTTTTGCACCTGGGGGGTCTTTTTCTCGCGCGTTTGCTTTCGCTGGTGGATTGTTCGAAGTGATTCCTTCGAGCCGTCCAAACTCCACGTATACCCATGAAACAGGGCATATCTTTTGGGCGCGAGACGAGTACAGCGGGGGAGGGAATTTCTACGACCGTCGCGGCTACTACAATGCACAAAACACCAACGCAATCGATCTGAATCCGACCCCGAATTTTCAGCAGCAGCCGAGCATCATGTCGTCTGGTTTTTCGCTGACGACTGCATTCAATCAAGTCCTATCTCCGGAAGCGACGCTGGCTCAGATCGGTTGGAAAGACTCCGACAACGATGGCATTTTTGACGTGTTGGATGTTCCTTTGAAATTGGAAGGAACCGGTCGATACAATCCGCAGTTCAACACCTATTCTTTCAGTGGTCGGGCTTCTGTAGCGACCCTTCCAAACAGAAACTCCTCTGGCACTCAGAACGATATCACTCTCAACAAGGTACGTCGGATTGAATACCGAATCGATGCGGGAGCATGGACTGCGATTCAGTCGACGGACGCTTACGCGGTTGACTTAAATCTTCAAATTCCAATCCTTGCCTCGCAAGTTGGCAAGACGATCGAGATACGGGCTCTGGAGACCAAGCTTGGGATCACCAGCAACCTCTTTAGCGGTGTGATCGGGAATGCACCGGATGTGACAGACAAGCATGGGATTCAGGGATTTGTGTGGCGTGACAGCAACCGCAATGGAGGATGGGACAGTCTCGAAAGTGGAATTTCCAACGCTACAGTGACGGTGGTCAATGCCAGCAACCAACCGATTTCTCTGCAAACCTTCATTGATCCAGATAATTATGTGACAGGCAATCTATCTGGAAAGCAGGGGGTTTCCCCGAACCAAGTCCTTATAGACACCATCGGTAATGACTCGCAGGGTTTGATTGGTGTTTATCCGAAAAACAATCTCGACGGGCCGAAGTTCTTTAAACCTTATTCGTTTTGGGCCAAACACTATGTCGATTCGTTTTACGATGATGACTTGCAACTACGTGCTAGATTTGATCAAGCTCAGTCGTATGTATCGATCGAAGCGGTAGCTCAGTCGGATGGGGCCAATGTTCGGCTGGATGCTTTTGATGCCAGCGGAAATCTGGTTGCAAGATTCGAGCGCAGGGGGCTATTGCGTGATCAGCGCATAACCATGGAGGTAGCTACTGGAAGTGCGACGATTAGAACGATTGTTGCTCGTGGTTTTCAAAACTCCTTCGTGATGCTCGATCATTTACGATTTGGTCCTCGAACCCAAGCAATCACTGCAAGCGATGGCAGTTACTTTTTGTCCAACTTGCCAGCAGGGACTTATCGCCTACTTGTAAATTCCAATCTTGCGGGCTTTATCAACTCCAACACCAACGATGGAGTGATCGAAGTTTCTTTTGGACCTTCGACGAGTGTCAAGCACGTGGATTTTGGTGGTTACTTGCCACCTAGTCCTTGGCAGAACGAGACACTGCCTGAGGACGTCACGGGCAGTCAAACCGTCGGGCCTTTGGATGTTTTGACGTTGATCAACGACATCAACACGAATTCGGCAAGGTCGCTAGAGGGCAGTCCCGAGGGTGTGGCACCCTACTTGGATGTCAATGGCGATCGTTTCTTGAGCCCTCTGGATGTCTTGATGGTGATCAATTTCATCAATCGTACCGGAGGTGGTGAGCAAGGTGGAGGCGAGGGAGAAGCCGTTCCGATGCTGGAGCTTGAAGATTCTCAGCCGACCGGACCTTCTCGCTTGGCGTCCTTTGTTTTTGATCGGGAACAGGATTTGGGGAGCCAAGTGCTTTATCGATCCAACGGGTACCGAGTCGCACAGCAAGGCCCGGATCGTTGCGGATGTCAAGGTTGCATGAGCTACTTGGCAAGTGAAGGCGAAGGCGATTCCGAGGGCCTTACTGGGCTTCGAAGCAGACACAAAATTCCTGAGCATTGGGTCAAAGACGATCTGTTTGCCCAGTGGGACTTGGCTTGATCAAAGCTCGGCTTTGAATGGCGTTGCGTTTTCGATGGCTTCTTTTAGTTTGTCGCAAACTTCTTGTTGATCTTCAGCAGCCAGTTTCTTGGCAGACAGAACGTTCTCAAGAGCTTCCTCTTTTTTATTGGCTGCATGCAAGGCAACGGCCAGCACAAAATGGGAGTACCAATTGGGTGGAGTGTCGGCTTGGTGGGCTTCGTTGGCCAGGGCTACGGCTCGGGACGCATTGCTGGGTGTCTTAGAGACTCGCTGCGAGTAGACCAGTGCTAAAGCCCTCTTAGCATCTTGCTGCATGGCTGGAATTGTCGTCAGAGCCTTCCATTCGGTTTCTGCGATATTGATTTGATCTTGTTTGCAGGCCAGTCTTGCTCGGATCCATCGGCAATAGGGATTGGTTCTATCGATTTTTAGCGAGTTTTGCATCGCAAGTTTCGATTCGCGTTCTTTATCCATGCCATGGAGCACGTATGCTTTGCACATCGATGCGATAGGCTGAAGCGGGCTGGAGATTTCCGTCAGTGGGTCAAGCAACTGCTTGGATTGGGAATGGTCGCCTTGGTTGGCCAAGAGGATGGCTTGTGCAAGCTGAGCCGGTGCGTTGTCTTGGTCAGTGTCTTGAAGTGCTTGCAGGGCAGCTTGTGTTTCTCCTTCCGAGAACGATCTTGCTGGGTCGGTGAACGACCAGTACTTATCGAAAAACCGGTTCCCTCCAGTCTGCCATTGTTTATAGTCTTCCTCGACCTTCATCAATTTTTGGATCGTGTCGAATCGAGCTCGGATGGTGCGTTGGGCTTCGACACCCAGTTGTTGCAATTCTTGACTGCGCATGAAGGTGTTCATGTTTTCCATCATACGATTGACCATGAGTTGCTGCTGAAGTTGCTGTCGCATGGCAAAATCGTTGGGGGAGTTGTTGGAGCCTGGTGTTGATCCGACACTCCCGATGGTATTGGAAATCTGCATGGAGTTCATGGCTGATTGGATGGCGGCAAACTGCTTGATGACTCCTTCGTTCTGGATACGATTCCATTCGGCTTCGGTTTGCTTGATGGACGTTTGCAGGGACTCGTAGGTTTCGATCAGTTTCTTTTTCTGCTGAAGGTAGTCCTTGTAGTCTTCGTGGACTTTTCGAATCTGCTTATCGATTTTCCCAGCCGAATCCTCGGAACGATTCGGAGCATCTTGTCCAGACGCTGCGCAGCAACTCATGAGGAATGCAAACGCAAAGATAGCCATGGAGCCAGAAACACGACTTAGAGAAACTCGCGAGCGCATCGCAGTGACTCCTTTGAACCAAAGAAACAAGAAACCCTTAGAGCCAATCCCCGGCTCGATTCGAATCGATTCGAATCGGAGTCTCAAGTATAGAACACAAGCTTTGTAAAGTCTCTACGATTCGGGATTTGAAGGAGTTTTTGGAGAACAACCCGATTTTCTTAGGCAGATCGGCTGAGAGCTTATTGCTTTTTGATTTCGAAGTCGGTTTTAGAGGATCCGAATTTATTACCGCAAAGGTCTTCCATGGTAAGGATGAGTTCGTATTTCCCAGGCTCAACATTCTGCGGCATGTAGATCATGTAAACCAGGAAGAAGTCTCTTCGTTGGCTGCTGCAGAGGTCTGGCTCCATGGGCAATGCTTGCTCGACGATGCGTTTTCCTTGG
>JAGWZB010000435.1 GCA_018969045.1 Planctomycetota bacterium
AGGGACCCCAGTGGCTCCTTGCATCGATGTGTTGGAGGATAAACAGACCGTGCGGCGGTTGTTGGGTTACCTTCCTCAGGAATTTGGTGTGTATCCGCGTACAAGCGCCGTAAAACTGCTTGGGCATCTGGCCGCCCTCAAAGGCGTCGGCAGCAATTCAAAAGAACGACTTGAAATCGTCAACGGGCTTCTTGAGCGAGTGAACCTTGCAGAGCATCGCAATAAACCTGTCAGCAACTACTCCGGAGGGATGCGGCAACGATTCGGGATCGCTCAAGCACTCTTAGGTGATCCGCAACTGCTGATCGTCGACGAGCCGACCGCAGGCCTTGATCCCGGGGAGCGGAACCGATTCTATAATCTGCTTGCCGAAGTCGGTGAAAACATCATCGTCATCCTCTCGACACACATTGTTCAAGATGTCAAAGAGCTCTGCACAAGCATGGCGATCATCGACAAGGGGCGACTTTTAGCAAGTGGATCTCCAAGCGATGCAGAGTCCGAGTTGGAGGGCAAGGTTTGGTCCAAGTCGATGACCAAGCAAGAGCTTAGCCAACGCACTTGGGACTATCCGATCCTTTCGACCAAGCTCATTGGTGGATTGCCGTCGGTGCGGATCTACAGTGAAACTCAGCCCGAAGGTCAGTGGCGAAGCGTAGATCCTGACTTGGAAGATGTCTTTTTTTCGAAGCTAACGGGCGTGCTAAGCGATGTTTAGTGAGTTTTTACGTTTTGAGTTGTCCTATTGGCTGCGCGGGTGGATGGTCTACATCTTCTTTGCGGTGATCGCTTTGCTCTTTGGCATCGCAGCCGGCTCGGATGCAATCGTAGTCGCCGGGGTCGGTGGAAACACGCTTCGTAATTCCCCCTTTTCGGTGGCGATGTGGTATGCCGGAGCGAGTTTGATCACGGCATTCATGGCGGCGGCGATTTATGATTCGTCGGCATCGCGAGATTTTGCCAACAAAATGTCGGACATCTTGTTTAGTAAGCCGCTGAGCAAATGGGGGTTTCTGCTGGGTCGGTTCTTCGGTGCCACGCTAGCGGCATTGATCCCTGCGGTTGGAATCGGTTTTGGAATACTCACGGCCCACCTACTGAATGCTTCGGACACCGAACGCTGGGGGCCAAGTGCGTTTTGGCATCATTGGCAACCTTTTTTGATCTTTGTCATCCCCAATACACTCATATTTGGTGCATTGGTCTTTGCGATTGCCAGCGTTACTAGGAACACCCTGTACTCGTTTTTGTCCTTGCTGGCCGTGCTGATTCTCTATGGAATCACCCAAGGTGTCGCGGGCCAACTCGATTACGAGGGCTTGGCCGCTTGGACCGATCCATTCGGATCGGCTCCGTTTGATCAGGCGACCAAGTACTGGACGGTCAGCGATCGCAACACGCGTTCTATTCCTTTGACACCCTTGTTGATTGGGAACCGAGTGTTATGGTTAGCCGTTGCCTCGCTGGTTTTTTGGATGGCAGGAAAGCGATTTCGATTTGAGACCTCGGTAGCTTCTCCCAAGCGAGCCAGCACCATAGTCAGTCCAAATGCGCCTGCTACGGATCAGATTTTGGTCGACCAAGCGGCAGCCATGAACATTTCCTCGCTCAAGCGACCGCAGCAGCCTAGTTGGTTTAGCCAGTTTTTCTCAACCCTGGGCTCTGACCTTTCTGCGGTGATCTTCAGCAAGACATTCATCATTCTCTTGGGTTTTACTCTGATCAATGTCGGATTCAGTCTGGCTTTAGGATCGGCAGATATGTTCGGATCGTCGTCATTCCCAGTGACATACCGAGTTATCGAACAAGTCTCGGGTAGTTTGCTCATTTTGCCCATCGCATTGATTACTTACTTCACGGGAGTGCTTGTGTGGCGAGATCGAGATAGCCGATTTCATGAAATACTGGGAGCAACCCCAGTTCCCAATAGCGTCTTTGCGGCGTCTCGGTGGGTTTCGATGTTGATACTCCTGCTAAGCGTCTTGCTGGTGGGGATCGCCATTGGAGTGTTTTATCAATGGACACAGGGATTCTATAGATTCCAACTTGGAGTCTACTTCCAAGAGCTGATTGGAATCACGGGCCTTTCCTTTTTGTTCCTGATGGTGATCAGTTTCCTAGCTCATACACTTGCGCCCAACAAGTACATCGGCTATGCCTTATTTGTTTTGTTCCTCGTGGTCAACGGCAGGATCTGGTCGCTGCTTCGATGGAACACTCTGCTATTTCGTTTTGGTGCCTTGCCAGAACACACTTACTCGGACATGTTTGGGATAGCTCCCTTCAAGACGGGGCTTTTAGCTTTTGGAGCCTACTGGTTATTGGTCTCGGGTGTTTTGATTTGGCTAACCAGTGCCCTGATGCACCGAGGCGTAGCCAAGCGCATCAAGGAGCGATTTGGCATTCTGGTCCGAGAACTTTCGCTTAAAAACGGACTTGTACCTGCAGCGTTTGCCCTGGCTGCGATCGGGATGGGCAGCTGGCTAGCGTACAACACCATGGTGGTCAATAAACTGGTTGGTTCGACCAAACGGGAGCAGTTGCAAGTCCTCTACGAGAGGACTTATTCGAATCTAGCTCCAGTACCTCAGCCCAAGATCGAATCGATCCAGTACAAGATCGATATTTACCCTGAGACTCGCAATTTGCAAATGAGTGCGGTGCAGACGATCACCAACAAGAGCGATCAATCGATCGAGCGATTCTACATCAACGTCAGTCCAGATCTTGAGACTCAGATCACGATCCCCCGGTGCCAATTGGAAAAAGATGACGAAGATTTGATGTTTCGCACTTATCGCGTTGATCCGCCGATGCAGCCAGGTGAGACACTCCAGATGGAATACACCATCAAGAGCAACACACGAGGGATCGAAAACCAGGTCAGCAACACGCAATTGGTTCAGAATGGAACGTTCTTCAACAACGCAATTGCCCCGAGTTTTGGTTACGACGAGAACCGTCGAATCGTTCTTCCTAGACGAAGAAAACTCAATGGCTTGGCACCCGTTGAACCTTTGCCCCAACTCCAGCGCGATTGCGATGCAAATTGCAATGTCCATTATATTTCTAAGGATGCCGACTGGGTCAGCGTCGAAACCCTCATCAGCACTTCCGAAGACCAAATCGCGGTGGCTCCTGGTTCGCTGGTCGAGCAGTGGAAAGAGGCGGGGCGAAGCTACTATCGATACCGAGTTGACCATCCATCCTTGAACTTCTACTCATTCATTTCGGCGCGCTACGAAGTCGAACGAGGCAAAGTAGGAGATATCGACACGGAGGTCTACTACCACAAAGAGCATGCTTGGAACGTTCCGAAAATGTCCAAGGCGATCGCCGACACACTGGAATACTGCACCAAGGAGTTTGGACCCTACAAACACAAGCAGGCCCGCATCATCGAATTCCCGCGAGTCGCGAGTTTTGCCCAAGCCTTCCCCGGAACCATGCCTTATTCGGAGTCGATCGGATTTATCGCTAACCTGGGTAAACCCGACGATATCGACATGGTC
>JAGWZB010000436.1 GCA_018969045.1 Planctomycetota bacterium
TGGACCAGCCGCTGCATCGATTCGATCAACCGATTGGCGATCAGTTTGAGCGATGCTTCGACATCTCGGGTATCGGAATGCTCTTGGTCGGATAAACACCGATGCATGGCTGAAGCGGCGCCTCGATCGAGCCTTGCCAAAAAGGACTGCTCGGCGCGCTGCACAAAGAACTGCATGAACATCGCAATCATTGTCAGAACCAGACCGACGGCCGTTGTATCGAATGCGACATACAAACCACCAGTCAGTCCATTCATTGCCTCTTGCGATCCGCTGGCAAGGGCCTGAGCGTCCATCTGCCCAAGCGTGTCGCTGATCCCGATGACGGTACCCAAAAAGCCCAGCATCGGCATGGCCCAACAGTTGATGCGGACCATCGCATAACTTGCGTGCTGGGAATCTGCATCCCTCTCGGCGAATTCCTTAAGATCTTCATCCAAACGCGCAATGGAGCGACGTTCGACTTGACGGCTCAGCAATTGCCCCAAACGCAGTCCGTACCAAGATTGAGCTACGTGCTTTTTCTGGAGCTTCCAAAGCGACTCCAGTGAAACCGATCGACGGTAGCCATCCATGGCCGGTTCCAAATCCCACTCGCTTCGATGATCCACCCACTCCTCAAGTACCGATTCAAGCTGATCGGCAAGATAGCTTTGACGGCCTAGAACCAAGCGTTTCTGAACAAGATAGACTGCAGCCGTGAAGAACAACCACGCCGCAGCGACCGCGACCCAATGGCACAGAGCATATCGGATCACTAAAGGATTTCGAAAAGGGGGCAGCAGAATGACGAAGTAAAACAGAAAGCACAATGCTGTACCCAAGAGAATCGAGGGCAATAAAGCGATCTCAAACGCCTGCTGAGTTGGTTTTCTTTCCTTCAACGACATCCTAGCTTCCTTCTTCCAGGCTGCACGGCCCGCAAGTGTTGAACAACGCGATGCTGAATCCAGATCGCAACCGAGGCTTGTACCAAGTTCGAGCAACTGGGCTCAATCCCAAGTAGTCGTCAATGCAAGCATATAATGACGCGAGCGAGCCGGTTCGGGGCTCGCTCGCTTGTTTTACTTTTCCTCAGAAGCTCGTTATCGGTTGATCGCGAATCCGAAGGTGACTCCGGGCATGACCAGCTGCTGGCTGGTGTCATGGTTATTACCTTGGTTGATCGCCGCACCTCGCCAAATCCCTTGGCCGAAGTAAATCATTTGGAATCCAACTCGAAGATCCAGGTGCTTGGTTGCCGAAAAGGCGCTCTCAGCCCGCAGGTCAAAACCCACTGGAGTTTCGTTATTCTTCCGTGAGAAGAAAGAGGTTCCTGTATGATCTCCGTCGAAAATCGGTTCGTCACCTACCGCAACGTCTTCGTCATATAGCGTCGTTGTCACATACCGAGTGATTTCTTGAGTCTGGAAGGTATGTCCAGCGAAGACTTTGAAATCGGTAGACAACGTCCAGCGGCGAATGTTTCGGAAGTATCGGAAGCCAAGTTGTCCCAGGATCATGTCGTTGCGGGACTGGGTCAAGTCGTTGGTGTAGACTTCACTCTCCCCGATGATCGTGCCCGGATCCAAGGGATCTTCGGCTAGGAACGTTCGATAGTCATCGCTGCGAGCTGTATCGACGAACTTGACGTATCGCAAGCCGATCAAAGGCTCAAGCATGCCACCGTAGCGATACGGTTCCATACGCCAAGTCTTGTTGGCTTCAAAGCTCGAGTAGTTTCCTACGTTGATGCTTTGGACGACATCATAGGTTCGTTCCAGCGTGTAAGGATCATTGTCAAAAGGCGTCGGTCTGAAGAAGGGAACGTCCGAGTCATCGTCGACTGTCGCATCGGTGAATCCGTTCAGACGCAGTTGCTCGTAGCCGTGATAAACGTTCGGACCCGTGACGACTTGATAAGAGAACGACCATCCACTCTCTTTTCGGTTCATCCAACCAAAGTCCCAGCGGTTGCCCCAGGTCGAATCCATCAGGTAACTGGAATTGTTGACCTCAGGTCGGCTCATCCCAGTGTAGACCCGATCGTAAGTCAGGTACAAGCCATAGGGAGCCCTTTGGCGAGGAGATAAATCCTCGATGTCCTGAAGCTGCATTGGAGCAAAGAGCTGCCAGTCTGGATCAAAATCCACAGGCTCAGAGAACGGGTGGTAGCCACTGTCGGCAAACCCCAGTTGTCCTGCCATGGCGGCCGCCGTGAGTACAAACGTTCGCAAAGTTCGTTGCAAAATTGACATAGTCGATTCCCACCCGTTCCTCGAAGTTCCAGCGTCCGGCCCTCTCTAGGTACCTAAACGCAATACATCGGTATGTACTGCTAGTATCGGAACTGCCGACTCGCCGAATTGAGTCGGTTTAGGTAAAGCGTATCGAAAAATCGGGTGGGTTCTCTCCTAACGCTTGGTCATGATTTGACAGCATTGCAGCTGGAATATTCCGCATATTCGCTATCTTCTCCAGGCAACTCGAATTATCGCTTGGAACCCTTCTGTTAAAGCGATTTCCCTTGCTGCTACACTACCGTGACGACCGAGCGTCCTGCACGATCCCTTAGCAATTCGGCACCTGAGAATATTTCAACGATGACTCCCACTGATTTTGATTCTAGCCCCGTTCCCGCAACTCGCAGAACGCCACTGCCAGCCGATGCCAGAGCAACTCAAGGAATGTGGCTACTGATCGGTTCTCTAGCGGTTTTCTTCGTATCGAGCATTTTGCTGTATGTGGTCTACATTGCCATGAGAGTCCAATCCGAGCATGCGATCACTCAAAAAATGATCCTTCCATGGAGCTTTATTCCTTCGACGATCCTGCTCGTGGGTGTTTCGGTCTGTTTAGAGCTAGCATATCGCGCCGCCTGTCGCGATAAACTCGCTCGGGTCAAGCAGATGGCCATTGCCGCTTGCGCAATGGGAATCGGGTTCCTGTTCATTCAATCCGATGGTATGAAGCGATTGCTGGATGGGCTTGCCGAAGCTCAAACGAGAAACGAAAGTGCCTACGGTTATACCTTTATCTTAGTGTTTCTGCATGCAGCCCATGTGGTCGGTGGGGCTATCGGTTTATGGTGGACAGCTAGAAATGCGCTATCGAACCGCTACGACCATGAGAGAAATATTGGGCTGAAAGTTTGCACGCTGTACTGGCACTTTCTGGATGTCGTATGGGTTTTTCTGCTAATTAGCTTCTGGATCGCCGTTGTTTTGGTCAACGCAAAGGCATCTTGATTTCTGGATCTTCGATCGGAAGTGCGTTGAACATGGCACAGTGCCGGTATCGATTCCGTCACGGGATCGGCTCACAGGATCGGCTCACAGGATCGGCTGCAGAGAAGAGAGTTGCAGATGATTTCGGAGATATCAAAGATAGGGGTAGGGAAGTCCGGTTGAGCCGGACTCCCCTCCCTCCGAACCGTACGGGCGGTTTTCCCGCATACGGCTCTCCAGTTAGTAGGTTCCTATGGACTGAACGAACCGAACATGGGCTTCTTGCA
>JAGWZB010000437.1 GCA_018969045.1 Planctomycetota bacterium
GTGCATACCCCATGCGTTGGGAAGTTTCTTTCCACTTGGAAATGACATCTTCGATGGATACATCTGACAATATGCGGTAAGCAGTGACTCATCACTACCGCTACTCCAATCGGTCTTGCTCCCAGCGCGGCATGCATACTCCCATTCCACATCTCTTGGCAACCTATAGCCAGTCGCGCCGTCGATCTCTTCCCACTTGTCTACTTCTTTTTCTTTATATTGCCAATCCTTTATCATTTCCTTGCCTGCAATCCTGTATACAGGCGTTAATCCCTCGCGGCGACTGAGCCAATTGCAGTACATCACCGCATCGTACCAGCTTACTTGCTGAACAGGATGATTTAGCGTTGGGCTAATATCTTTGTAGTTGTAAAATTCAGATTCCTTTCGATCCGTCGGCTTTTCCCCTTGGTATTGATTATCGTTAATGAATGCCTCAAAATCTCCCCGAGTCACTTCGCAATTCGCGATCCAGTAGGGATGCTCTGGTACGCCTGATCGATCTGCTGCTAGTTTCACAAATCGATTATCGCTATGCAACGCTAACAGATCTGGTTCCTCGCGCATCTGTATTCGAACTTGATCGCTATTTTCACTCAACCGCTGGAGTAGATCAATAGATCGATCAGACCATGTACGTTTTTCATCTACGGATGCATTTTCACCACTGGCAAACAGAGCCAACGCACACGCCAACCTGTATAGCGTTCCGCGATCGACCGACTCCGCATTTGCAAGCCCCTTTTCGAGTCTCGCAACGGCGACCTCTTTGCGCCCAAGCCACAGCGGCACGAGGCTCTCGACGTAATCGCGGAAGACCGCGTCGGGCTCGCTAGCCGACCACTGCGCCAATGCCGCATCGGCTTCCTCGATTCGCTTTAATCGCGCCAATGCAAGCAATCGAAACTGAGCAACTTCACCTTGCACTTGCGACATCCGGTCCTCCATCTCCATGCTGAGAAAAGCATCAAAATCCCCAAGTGCGGGCTCGTACTGCCCAGTTTTGAACAGAAATATTCCCCGCCGATATCGGAAATTCGCCTGCGTCTTTTCCTCAGGGGTGGCCTGCTCCATCCCAGCTAAAAGCTCGCGAACCTGCTCCAAGGGATCTGTTAGTGGCTTTAGCTCGACTGGCGGTGGAGTGATTCGCACGAAAGTCGCCCCTTGGGAATTGTTAAACCAATTCCGTCCATCGATCACTTGCTTTGCATCGGCAAGCGATGGTTCTGGGATCTCCCACTGACGCATGAGCCAAGTGACCGCGCTGTGTGTAGAACTGTCGGGAAGCGAATACCACTTCGTCGCCAATTCCGAGATACGAGTTTTCTCTTCGCTCGATATTTGCTTGACTGGCCTTTGACCGATCCCCAAACAGACCGCAGAACGCAACGCTGGACTTGGGGAATCCTTGACAATATTTATCCATTTTTCAGTGTCTATTTCCCAGCGTGGGAATTCTTCGATAAACCAAGTTCTTACCCCAGGATCTGGGCGTGCTTCAAACTCCGCCGCGTCGATCGGTAGGTCCGTATCACCGATCCCTAGTGCAACGAGTGCTAATCGTGCCTTGCGACGCTGAAGATCCACTGTCGTGCATTCGGCGGCAGCCGTTTTAAGCTTTTCGATCGAAACCTTCGGGTCATTGGAAAGTGCTCGGATCAAATTGCCGGTATCTCGCTCCTCAATCGAATCGATCTGGCTGATGAGATAGTCCGCCTCCACTTGGCCAAAGCGAGCTAAGGCGAATGCTAGGGAGAGTTTTTCTAAGGAGCCTTCGGCGCTGCTATACCGCTTTTCAAGATCGGGGCGAATCAAATCAGATCGTTTCATGTCGATCAATTTTTCAATATTCACAGGCACCGAAGGCCCGAGTGTTTTCTGTAGTGAGTCGAGAGCTACAGTAATCTTCTCTTGCTGGCTTCGCAGATTCTGCTGTTGGAAGACATAGCCGATCACACCCCCGGTGACGAGCAATCCAAGCAAAGCCGCTCCCCAATTCCTTACGTGCAAGCGACCTGCCTTCTGCATGACCGCTTGTTCCGAAGGTGACCATCGTTTGGAATCGGTCCACCTGCGGATTTGCATCCACTCCCATAGGGTCGGTAGTTGCTTGTTCTCTTGATTCGCTCCCCAAGTCGCAGCGCGCTCGGCGAGCTTGAGTTCCGCGCGACCTTTTTTGGTTTCTCGCTGCTTTTGATTGAGCCAGTCTCGAAGTGATGGAACGAGGTAGTCGTGGGTTAGCTGATAGGATCGTGATTCCTGCTGCGATTGCTGTGAATCGTCAGCGGGAGTGATCAATCGCAAGTTCTTATCGAGCAAACCAACCAGTTCAGCAAACTCCCGTGGGCGATCGTCATAGCCGACGATCTTTTGCAGTTCCGCTATCGAACGATTGTGCCCTTTGATGTTGGTTCCTACCGCAGGCAGCAATGCTCCAAGGAGCGATCGGACTCCTTCTTGGTGCTGGCGAAATTGGATCGGTGCATGCTTGTCCCCAAATGTCTCTTCGAGGAACGTCACACCAACTCCAGCGATACCACCAAGATCCGCAAGCGTCTTGGGTGCCCAAGTCTTGGATTTCATCATCTCGGCAAACAACGCCAAACGCACCGAGATGACTTTTTCTTCTTGGCTTAGGCCCTCGACGGCCTGTTGCAAAAAGTCTTTATGCTCCTGAGTCCAAGCAGTCCGGTCTTCGGGGAGTTTGTCGTAAGCCCTCCCGAAGAGGGCAAGCACTTTTTTGGCATGATCCAAATCGAAAAGATCGACCAGCGCGCTATTCTCGCGCTCAACGATCGGTACATCGAGTTCCCTCAAGAAGCGGCTGACGGACAACCAAAAATCATCACGCACCATCACGATCGCTTGGATCGTTACCCCATCGCACTGCCGTAAGGCGTTGGTAAGCTCTGTATCGGCGTAGTTCTTGTGCGCATAAAGCCATTGCTCAAACTGGTCGATCACCAAAAGGAGTTTTCCTCCGCCGGGAACCAGCTTGCGTCTGCGGATGATGCTTAGCGCTTCGGCCAGATTGGTTCCGGAAGCTTCAGGAATCCGCTTTTGGATTTCACGAAGCAATTTGCCCGTCGTGTCCTCGGGCGTGGCTTCGATATAAATGCTCTCGATCTTTGGCGACAGCCTGGGTAGCAGCCCGGCTTTCATCAGGCTCGATTTACCGCAGCCCGAGGGGCCGTAGACTAGTCCGATACGAAACGACTCATCGATGTCGCTGGCTTCGATGCGGTTCTTCCAAAACCGTAAGCCTTCGGGCAGCCCCGACCGGTCAAACGGGCCTGGAAGCAACTCAAGGAAAAACTCCGAATCCTTTTCGTCAAAGGAGCGAAGCCCCTTGGGGACAACTCGCACGGGACCTGATCGGAGATCCGAATCGAGTTGTCCAGCCGAAGGCAATTCGCTTGGAGTGCGTCTTGGGTCTGCTGCATCAGCACCGTATAGTCGATCGCTATTTGAAGCTGGTTGATAACCACTCGGA
>JAGWZB010000438.1 GCA_018969045.1 Planctomycetota bacterium
TCGCATTTGCCCTGCAACCAGGCCAGATTTCCAATGTTTTTAAAGTCGGTGATTTGAGTGTCGCTTTGCAGTGTGTCAGGCACATGCCTCCTGCGAATCCGCCAGCGGCCCAATTGGCCGAGATTCAGGGCAGGATCAAATCCGATTTGGAGGAGCAGAAACTGAGGCAGTCGGCTGAGACGATTTATACCGAACTTCGGAATCGCGCCCAAATCGTGACCGTGCTTGGACAGCAGCAATTGCAACAGCAATATCCTGGTATTGCTGCGACGATCAATGGTCAAAGCGTCACGATGGAAATCCTTGAGAAAGAATGCGTCAAAAGGTTTGGGAACAAGATTCTCGAAGGCGAGATCAATCGAAAACTCGTTGAAGACGCGCTGCTTAAGAGTGGCCAAACGGTTACTCAGCCCGAGGTGGATCAAGAGATACGCAATACCGCTTTGTTCTATGGGTACATCAATGCCGATGGAACGCCCGACGTGCAACGTTGGATCGGCGATGTCCTTAGCGACAAAGGCAAGACCGTCGAGATGTACGTGCGCGATGCCGTTTGGCCTACTGTGGCGTTGAAGAAGCTATGTGCCGACAAGGTGCAAGTGACCGACGAAGATGTCCGGATGGCCTTTGAGGCCAATTATGGTCAACGCGCCGAGATCCTTGCAATTGTTCTTAGCAATCAGCGAACGGCGCAAGAAGTTTGGGAGATGGCAAGGAGTCGAAATACCGAAGGGTTCTTTGGGGAATTAGCAAACCAGTATTCCGTCGAGCCAAGTTCGAGAGCGAATTTTGGTAAAGTACCGCCTTTGCGAAAATTCGGTGGACAGGCAAATTTGGAGAAAGCCGCCTTTGGGCTCAAACCGGGTGAAATGTCGGGGATCATCGAAGTAGGTGGCCAGTATGTGATCCTGCGATCTCAGGGGTTTACCGAACCTGTTGTTCAGGACCCCAATGCGGTCAAGGAGGATTTGATCAAGGAGATACGAGAGAAGAAACTGTCCAAGCAGATGGACACCCTCATGGCCAAGCTTTCCGCGGAGGCTCAGATTACCAACATTCTCAATCCCAAGAAGAGTCGGGTGGGGAACGCTGAGATGCAGGCTTCGCTCGAGGAACTGAAAAATTCCGAAATCAAACGATGAGCCGTAGCAGTCGCGGCCAGCGGCGTTTGGTACCAGGGCATCGCAGGACGCCTATCGACGTATCGATCGTAGCAAAGCGGGTCCCCAGTTTTCCAATCGTCGCTCAGGTTGATTTGAGCGACGTCGAAAAGTGGCGACAATCGCAAAAAGCGGTCGGTAAACGTATCGGTTGGAATGCGATTCTGGCTCATGCCTACGGGTTTGTCAGCCACGAGATTCCAGAGCTTCGCGACGTGTATGTTGCTCGTCCTATTCCCTATATCTATAGGCATCCAGAGCCAATTGCATCTCTGACGATTCATCGAAATGATTCGTTGGGTAACCAGCGACTGATCTGGGCTAGAGTCACTTCTCCTCATTGCATTCCACTGTTGGACTTGCAAGAAAGAATCGATCATTTCTCGACGGCCGATGTCCATGAGGTATTCAAGGATGGTTTGAGGCTTGAACGAAGACTCGGGCCCATAAGGCGTTTGAATTGGTATTTGCTCATGAGATGGTGTGGCCGCAAGCGAGCCAAGCATTTAGGAACCTTCAGCCTATCGAGCCTTGGGCACCTGGGAGTTCTAAATCTCCATCATCCCATCGTTACGGCAACGAGTATCGCCATGGGACCATTTACCAAGGAAGGTCAGTGCCAGTTGGCTCTGATCTGCGATCATCGGGTCTTAGATGGGGTTCTAGCGAGCCAGTCGCTTGCAAAACTAGTAGAGACCCTAAGACAAATCGCAGGGTCTTAAGGCTTAAGGCGTAAGGCGTAAGGCGTAAGGCGTAAGGTGTAAGGCGTAAGGTGTAAGGCGTAAGGCGTAAGGCGTAAGGTGTAAGGTGTAAGGTGTAAGGTGTAAGGTGTAAGGTGTAAGGCGTAAGGCGTTAGGTGTTAGGTGTTAGGACAGCAGCCAAACAGCCGCGCGCTTCACCCTCTCGAGCAGGCCTTTACCGTCGGACGATTGTCCCAATCGCTTGGCTGTTAACCGTCGGGCGATTGTCCCAATCAATCCTGTAAAGCCATCATTCTCTAGCGTCGAGGAGTTTCTGGGTAGCCACGTGCCGAGTACCGTTGAAGCGGCGTTTCGGCCTAGGTTTTGTTGGACCCCGAATGTGCTTGCGATAGCGGGCTAGGTGCGCATGCGATGCGGTTTGCTTGAGGAAGCTGGCGAATGCGCTCGATGACATCTTGCCGAAAATTCGCCATTGCTTTTGATCGATCACCTCGTCAAATGCAAATTGACTACGGGATATCTCGTCGGCAATGTAGTAGTAAGACACATCTTCGATCTCGTAGCGATCACTGTATTGACCGTGCTTTAGCAACAACCAACGAACCAGGCTCATCATGTTGAAAAGTAACAGGGCAAGTGAGAAGCACAGACCAGCCGCTCCCGGATAACACAGTGTCCGAATCTCCGCATTCAATGCCCGAGACAAATGTCCAAAGCAATTTTCGATTGTCCATCGTGCACGGTAGGCCGAACTGATTTTGCCAGCGCCGACTCGGGCTGGTAGATTAGTCAACAAGTTCAACTGGCTATCTCCATCGCGTGTCGCATCCGATAGCACGACCGTAATTCTCCGAACCGAAATCCAACTTCCATCAACTAATTGAACCTCGATCCGCTGCTCGTAAACCGCTTGGCCTTGCTCGTCAGTCCCCTTAGCAACTTGTTTTTCTCCAGGAATTTCACGCCAACTAGGGCAGGATCCGTGCTGCCGGATTATGAAGAAAGCTTCATAGCGTTGAAAATATTCGATCAGTGTGCCATCGCAAAAGTTGCGATCTGCCAAGTAGAGCGCTCCCGGTTTAAGTTGCCTCTTGAGCAACGGTTCGACAATCTTGCGTTCACAGCGATGAGCGTTTGCATCACACTGGATGTCGACAAACAGTTAGTGCCTGGTGTCCAACAAGGCAACGGCCCTGCCTGGTAGCGGGGCACGGGCATCGGTCTGAGTCTCCAGGATGCGGTGTTCGGTTGCGTTGTAGGTCTTGCCGTCGATAACAAAGGTGTGAAAGCCTTTGATGACGTCTGGAAATTTCATACCCGTCGAGTGACGAATCGCCATTAACTTCTGTGTTGTGAGCTTCAGCATCGCGGCCGAGACGGTTGTCTCGACACCTTTTAGCTTGTCGTACAAAGCCTGGCGTGAATAGTCGTGCTCGGCGGCTTGGTGACTTGCGTTGACGCTTTTGCTAGCACCGGAAATAACCGGAGCGAGCATATTGACCAGATGCGAGAAGAGAATCGGGCTTTCGATTTGAACCTGACTATGCTCTCGAAAAATCTCATCCAATGCTTCGTCGCTGAGTATGCGTTCGAGTATGCTGCGAAACATCATCGCCGCAGGGGCCCGTTGT
>JAGWZB010000439.1 GCA_018969045.1 Planctomycetota bacterium
GCTGGCGCGGGGCTTGAGGGTTGGTTGGAAGGATCCTTGCCTGGCGCTGTTGGCGATTCGACAGCAGTCTTTTCTTGCCTGGAACAACCGATCCATGCACAAAGGAGGACGAGGAAATAGCCAATTCGCTTTGAGATAGAGGATTTGGGCATAGTTATCCCATACTGCGTTGTTTGTCTTTCCAAACGTCGCGGATGATATCGGTCAGATGATGGCGGGGTGAGTATTCGATGGCCTTTTTGATTCGGCTCAAGTCCGGTACGCGCCGGCGGATGTCTTCAAAGTCATCATCGTAAGCTTCTGCATACGATTGGAACTGGATGGTCGCTTGGGGATTGACGATCGAGATGACTTGCTGGGCGACTTGAAGGATCGACACTGGAGAGTCCGATCCGATATTGTAAATATGCCCATAACAGGAGGGTGTCTGCATCAATTGTGTGATGGCGTAAATCACATCGCTGACGTGGGCAAAGCAGCGGGTTTGATGGCCATCATCGTGGACCATCAGTGGCTTGCCTTGCATGGCAGCTTCGACAAACCGCGGCAGCACCATCCCGTAAGCCCCTGTTTGTCGAGGTCCTACGACGTTAAAGAATCGTCCGATGACGATTTGCATGTTGTGTTCGCGAACGCAAGCCATGCAGAGGAATTCATCGATGGCTTTACTGGCTCCATAACTCCAACGCGGTTTTGTGGTTGGTCCAAACACCAAATCGTCGGTTTCGTTCCAAATAGGTTTCGGATTCTTTCCGTAGACTTCGCTGGTACTGGCAAGGAACAATGGAATCGGTTTTCCGGCCAAGTGATGGCGTCTGAGTTCATCCAAAAGAAGTTGCGTCGGATAGATGTTCCGGTGGATCGTTTGCGTGGGCTGCTTGGCAATCAGCGCCACGCCGACCGCAGCGGCCAAGTGGTAGACAGCATCTACTCCATGACAAGCTTCTTGAACGGTGCCGGATTTGCCTAGGTCCGAGCAGATCACTCGAAGCTTGGGGTTGGATTCTAAATGCAGAAGATTCTTACGGTTCCCGGTGCTGAAATCATCCACGATGACGACTTCGTCCCCTCGACTCAGAAAAAAATCGGTAAGGTGCGAGCCGATGAAGCCGCCGCCTCCGGTGACCAAAATACGCATGAAGTCGATCCAAGACTGAATAAAATGGACGCAAGCGCCCGTAAAGAGACAGGAGCTATTGTACCGTGTGCCCTCGGATTGCAACGAGAAAAGTACCTTCTGGGATCGCTCTCAATAAACTTTGACGGTTTTGCGGTTTGTGCCGTTAAGGGGTGAGCCCTGTTGGGAATCGACTCAGGACAACCGCAAGGGGGGGCCGAATCAAAAGCAGTGAGCGTGGGCTCGGAGGCCCAGGGTTTCTCATTTCGCAAGAAATTCGGTAGATTACTAACATTGATTCAGACCTGTTTCCACAGGCCGAGTTCCAACGCGCAACGACCATCAAGGGAATGCTGGGTATGAAGAAGAATCCTATTACCAAGGCCGCTGGCTCGAAGCTCAAGCCCCAAAATCGGCGGCATCGCCTGCTCTGTGTTTTGGCATCGCTATCAAGCGTTGGGCTGGTAACCACGTTTCCGGAATTCTCACTGGCTCAGAATCGACAGCCTCCTGGCGCCAATCGACCGGCCGCTCCTGCTCGCAAGATGACCGACGAGGAGAAGCGGAAGGACCGAGTTCGAGCGCTCTTTGCCGACGCAGCCAATGCACAAAACAATGGTGCTTATCCGCTAGCCATGGAGCAATGGCAAAAGCTGATCAAGGAGTTTCCAAGCGATCCGTTGGCATCGAGTGCACGGTACTATTTGGGTCTATGTTTTCAGGAGCAAAATCCACCCGATTATGCCAATGCTGTGGGAGCTTTTCGCAAGGCACTTGAGGACAAGTCACTAAAAGAGCATGAGGAAGCGTTGGTGAACCTCGGTTGGTGCTTAGTGCAACTTGGCACTCCCAATGCGGATGCTGACAAAAACGCCAAAAGCGCGTTGGTCGAAGCCTCGAAGGTCTTTGGTTCCTTTTTGGAGAAGTATCCGGATAGTCCGTCTGCGGACCGAGCGATTTTTTATGCCGCCGAAGCCGAATCGCGTTTAGGAAATACCCAAAAAGCAGTCGGGCTTTATAATCAGTTGGTTCAAAATAAAAAGCTCGCTAAATCGACACTGCTACCAGAGGCGTTGTTCGCAATAGGTTTTTCCTACGAGGAGCTTAAGCAACCCAAGCTAGCCAGTGAGAACTACGAAGTCTTGATCGCCGAGCATAGCAAGCATCCTTTGGTGCGCGACGCCAATGTGCGTTTAGGCGAGATCGCCTTGCAGATGGATAAACCTGACCAAGCGGCAGCCAGGTATGAAAAGGTGATCGCGTCACCCGACTTCAAGAAATCCCCGCTGGCCGATTATATCTATTCAAGGTACGCATTCGCGTTGGCCAAATCGGGCCAATATGCGAAATCCTCGGACGCTTACAAACAGCTTTCGGCGATGTTTCCCAATTCCAAGTATGCACAGAATGCATCGTTGTCGATGGCCCAAACGCTCATGAGGGACAAGAAGTACCCTCAAGCCGAGGAAGCGTTCAAGCAGGTGCTTGCGGGCAAAGATACCAAGGCGATCGAGGCTGCCCATTGGTTGTGCCAAATCGCGTTGCTTCAGAACCGAAAAGACCAGATGGTCCCGATTGCCCGCGAAGCTTTATCGTGGGCCGCTCAGATTCCTCCCAAGGACTTGACACCCTTGGCCAAGAGCCAGTTGGCTTTGTTAAAAATGGACTTGGCCGATGGCCTATTTACCACTGCCGATGGAAAGACCGAGGCCCGCAAGCTATTTGAACAGGTTGCATTGGAAACCATTGACGAGGCCATCGCCGCTCGGGCGACTTACAATTCCGCATTCTCCGCTTTGCAGACTGGAGATTTGCCCGAGGCCCTTCGATGGGCCGAAGCCTTCGAAAAGAAATTCCCCAAAGACGAGTTGGCTATCGATGTAGCGTATGTTCGCGCCGAAGCGTTGCTGCAACGTGGAGAGCATCCGGCTGCTAGCGACGCGTTTGAAAAACTGGTGGTATCGGCCAAGGATCATCCATCGCGGGGCGCATGGGAACTTCGAGGAATTACAGCGCAGTATCTCTCAGGCCAGCCTGACAAAGCGTTGGTGCGGCTCGACAGGTTGTTTCAAGCCGAAAAGGATCCGGCCATCGCAGGCAATCCGGCGATCTTGGCCGAAGCTCGCTTCTTGCAGGGAGCGTGTATGTTGAAGATGGCCAAGCCCGACGAAGCGATCGACGCTTTGCAAAAGTCCTTGCAGGTCAGTTCCAATTGGGGGCAAGCTGATGAAGTGCTGTTGGTCCTGGCTCAGGCGTATGAGTCCAAGCAGGACAAGGCCAATGCCAAGACGATTCTGGAGCGATTGCTCAAGGAGTACCCCAAGTCCAGGTTCAAGACGCAAGCCGAATTCCGGTTAGGCCAACTCTC
>JAGWZB010000440.1 GCA_018969045.1 Planctomycetota bacterium
AAAAGAACCAATCTGCTCCAACCACCCAATCGGCTCGATCCACATGGTCTGCCCCAACAGATACCTTGACCGACATCCCGGTCGTTGCAGAATCCGATTCTGGACCTCGCTGGATCGATCAAGCCCAAGTCCTCTCAATACCAGTGAAACTCCAAGGTGTTCTCAAAAACGAAGATGTCTCCCTTGGCAGAGATGCCCTAGGTGGAGACTGGTATGCTATCGACTGCAAAAAAGGGCAAGCTCTCTCGATCGAAATATTCGCATCACGAGATAAAAGCCCTCTGGATAGCTTGCTTGAAATCACAGACGATAAAGCCAAACCTGTACTTCGTACACGCCTCCAAGCCGTCCGTGAATCGTATTTCACCTTCCGAGGCAAGGATTCCTCCACCATCGACGATTTCCGACTGCACCGATGGGAAGATATGGAACTCAATCAATGGCTCTACGCCGGAGGAGAAGTCGTCCAACTTTGGCTCTACCCTCGCGGTCCCGATTCGGGTTTCAAAGTCTATCCCGGATTCGGAAACCGTTTCACCTACTTTGGGACCTCGCCCATCGCGCACGCACTCAACGAACCCGCTTGGATCGTAGGCGAAATCGACCCCCAAAGCCCACCTGTATCCAACGGCTTACCAGTATTCCCAATCTACTACTCCAACGATGATGACCCACAGCGATTCGGTGGCAAAGATTCAAAAATCGATTTCTTACCTCCCGACAATGGTCGCTACTACATCCGCCTCCGCGACACACGTGGACTCTCTGGAGACGATTTCAAATACTCCCTGATCATCCAATACCCAATGCCCAGAATGAACTTCAAACTCGAAACCAACGAAGTTACGCTGCGCCCAGATGTCGGTGCTGAATTCGTCGTCTCCGCAGAACGCTTCGACGGCCTCGATGGCGATATCCAAGTCGAATTCGATCAACTCCCAGCCGGTGTCCAAATCGCCTCTCCACTTTTCATCGAAAAAGGACAACTCAAAGCCATCGGCCAGATCCGCTCCACCCCCCCCTTAGCCGAGATCCCCAAAGAATTCGAAATCACTTTGATCGCCAAAGGCAGAATCGCAGACCAAGAAGTCGTCGCAGCAAATCGCCCGAAACTCAAAGTGAAAGTCAATGACAAACCAACGATGCTCCTGAAACTTGTCGGCAAAAACGATCCCGATGACGCACCCGCCATCGAGACGCTCAAGATCAAGCCCGGACAAACCATCTCTGCCAAATTGGTCATCCAACGCGGCGAGCTCGCCGGCGATATCGCCTTCGGAGGAGACGACTGCGGTCGCAATCTCCCTCACGGTTGTTTCGTCGACAACATAGGTCTAAACGGCTTGCTGATCCCCGCAGGTCAATCAAGCCGAGAAGTCTTCATCACCGCAGCCCCGATTGTCCAACCCCAACGACGCCTCTTCCACCTGCGAGGCAATGTCGATGGAAACCCTACATCACTTCCAGTCGAATTGATCGTCCAGTAACCTAAATCCGATTGCGTTACCATCGGCAGCATTGCCGCATTACTCCACCGCTTCCATCATCAAACCTCCATGAACAACGTCCACTCCCGCCTACTTCGCATTTGCCCGCTGCTATTCGTGATTCTTAGCGTTCTGGCCAGCGCAACCAACAAGTCGCTGGCCGGTGCGTCATCAAGCCAGTGGATCATCGTCGTCAATGGCCAATCGAAAAACTCACTGACACTAGCGAATCACTACTGCAAACTTCGAAATATCCCCGCCCGAAATGTAGTGATCCTAAGCGGCCTGCCAAACTCTAACTCGATCTCAATCGATGACTTTCGTTCGCTAATCCTCAGCCCCGTCCTAGAGCAAATCGAAGCACGACAACTGAGCAACCATGTCCAAGGCGTTGCCTACTCTTGCGACATCCCAACTGCCATCGATCTTCAACCCGATCTTAAGAACGTGAAAGATCTCCCAAAGGTTCTTACTCCAACGGGTTCGCTAAACGGTATGACCTATCTGTTTCGGTGGGTGCAGCAAAAGGATCCCGCTTACATCGGCCCCGATTCCAATTGGTACGCAACCCACGATGCCTCGGTGCTTCTGAAAATCTACCAAGGCACCCCCGATTCGATCACCGAACTTCGCAAATGGGCCGCCGAAGATATGGAACACGAAAAAGCGGCTCTCCGTCTCGATGAACTTCGAAACCAATCGGCCAATAGCTACCCGCTTGACTTTCTCGCCGCAGAACAATGGGCACTCGCAAGAGACAACCAAAAAGCGATTTCAAGACTCGCCGATGCGGTGCGAAAGGGCTGGAGATACCGAAGCGAAATCCTGGAAAACCCAAGCTTCGACGCCTTACGAGAAGACAAAGAATTCCAAAAGATCATTTCGCGCTGCCCCAATGAAGAATTCAAAGTGCTCAGCTCCAAAGGGTTCGATGCCCGGAACTTCTTCGCCCCCAATTGCACCGAATCCCCAAACCCAAAACACGGTGTCTCCTATCTGCTGTCGATGGTCCTAAGCCATACCGCGAACAACCGACTCTCTCTAAACGAAGCCATCGAGCACTTGGAACGCAGCAGCCTTGCGGACTTCTCCAACCCCACAGGTACCTTTTATTTTTGCAAAACCAACGACGTCCGCACCACCACGCGCGAACCCAACTTTCAAATCGCGATCGACGAACTCAAGAAACTAAAAAAAGAGGCTCAAATCATCGAGTCGGTACTGCCTCCCTTTGCAAGCTCCGTCGCCGGAGTCACCTTTGGAGTCTCCGATTTCGACTGGAATCGCTCAGGCGCCAAACTCATCCCCGGAGCACTCGCCGATAACCTCACAAGCCTCGGTGGAGTCATGACCCCCAGCAGCCAAACCAAAGCCACCGAACTGCTCCGCTTCGGTGCCGCAGCCGCCTCCGGAACCGTCACCGAACCCTACGCCCTCCAATTCAAATTCCCACTCCCATCACTCCATGCGTATTACGCCAAAGGAATGACAGCCGCCGAAGCCTTTTACGCGACCATTCAAAGCCCCTATCAGCTCCTAATCCTAGGCGATCCACTGTGCCAACCCTACGCTTACCCACCCCTGTTTGACCTCCAAGGTTGCAAAGATGGTCAAATCGTATCTGGATCCCTATCGATCGAATTCACGCCCAGCGAACAAGACAACTCCAGTGACCCCATCGAGCTAACTTGGCTCATCGACGGCAAACCCCAAACGCAATCCAAATTCCTATCAAAACTCAACATCCAAATCGCAGAGCAAGACCAAGGAGCCTTTGAGTGGAGGTTCATGACCAAAGGACCAAAACCCATCGAAACCCGCTGGGAAAAATCCATGTGGGTTCTCTCCGGGCCACCCGAAAGCCATCTCGATCTCAAAGCCCCAGAACGATGGTCCGCAAAACAAAATCAGAAGCTGAAAGTCCAAGTCACCAATATCCCCAAAGACGCCCAAGTCAGACTCA
>JAGWZB010000441.1 GCA_018969045.1 Planctomycetota bacterium
GCCAAACGGTGTTTAGGATTCCAGCTTGTTTCATGAAGCCCAGCAGATCGGCCATTTCGAGTTCTCTTCCCAGGGGTAATCCATCGTCAGCATTCGCGACCGCTTCGTAGTATCCTTTACCTTCCATCGAATCTCCCACGGCGATGGCCAGGGGCATATCGCTGCAGATGACTTTCCAGAGGGCGGTACTGGTTTGTAGCGAATTTTTCAGCCAAGCGAGTTGCTCGGGTCCCAGAATTGCCGATTGTGCATTCAATTGCGATTGGCGATTGGAGCTGTTGGGTCCACGGTAGCTGCGAAGGTCTAGGACGAAGAGGTCCAGCAACGGGCCTCGACTAAACTTGCGATAGACTCGACGATCCCCTGCGGGTTGAGGTAAAAGAGGGTTGTATTCGAAGAAGGCTTGCGAAGCCCTAGAGGCCAGTTGCGATCCGAACTCGAGCGCATCGTAATGATCGCGGTCTTTACGGGATTTAAGTGATTGCTGTGGGTACCAGTTGTTCGTTGTTTCGTGGTCGTCCCATGAAGCGATGATGGGGACTTGTCGGTGGAATGCAAGAACATTTTGGTCCATCAAGTTGTACTGGTAATTTCCGCGAAAATCGTCCAGAGACGAGGCAGGCTTGGACTTTGCCTCAGTGGTGATGTTCTTCCAAAGGGACGAGTCATTGAGTTTCAGTTCTGCGGGGATCGGATTGTCAGCGTAGATCATGTCACCGCTGTGGACGAAGAATTGAGGGGATAGCTTCTCGATTGCAGAATAGATTTTCATGCCTCCCCAATCGGGATTGATTCCGAAGCCTTGGCCAGCGGTATCTCCTGACCAAGCAAAGAAAACGTCGTTGGATCCGTCATCGGGAGTTTTCAGGTGCCCGAGGATCGGTTGGCTAAGGCCGCCAGTGTTTTCGAAAGTGACTCGATAAAAGATCTCGGAAGCGGGGGGGAGGTCTCGCAAGATGCATCGGGCAGTCCAGTCCGAAGCAGTAGTGGATTTGGGCCCTTGGACCCTGCGCGGGTTTTTGAAGCTAGCCTCGGTGTCCCATTCCACCAGCATTCTTGCGTCGACATCGGAGCGTCCCCAGATGACTGCGGACTTGTGAGTGACTTCTCCGCTCATGATTCCGTAAGGTTGCTTTGGAGCGTCGACCCAATTGGCATGAACAGCAAGGGAGCTATGACGGAGTCCGCATGCAAGCACAGAGCTGGACAATCCAGTTATGCAACTTCGTTGTGCAAAGTCCCTGCGGGTGATTTTTTGGTTCATCGGATTGTGGTTCGCTTTTTCTTGGTGTCTGGATTGGAATACGGATTTTTTAAATCAATCTTTGGCTTGAGGAAACCTTGAGATCGTTAATCCTTCGTAAAACTCCCGTTTTCCAGGCTACCGTGGGATCGGCGGTGGCTTTAGTCTATGGGGATTTCGAGGGATGGGTTATCTTGAACCCTTATGAGCAACGCATTATTGATTGAAAAAGTCCTCGCGTTAGTTACGTCCGGGGAGTATCGTCCGATGAAGCCACGGGTGATGCAGAAACTTCTTGGTTTGCCCGAGGAGCAGTACAGGGACTTGCGCAGGGTTATCAAGCACTTGGTGTCACAGGGGCGGATCATCTATGGTGCCAACCATTTGGTGCTTGCGGTTGCACCCAATGGCCAGACACCCACGCGAGCGGTGAAAGCTCCGAAGGATTTCGATCCAGGCGAAGCCGGAGAGGTTGCAACGCGAGTTACCGATCGAGCCGCTAGCGGTGGTGAGTATGTTGGGATTTACCGGGCGGCACCGTCGATGGGATACGGGTTTGTCGAGGTGCCTCGGAGCGGTCCGGCAATCACGAAGGCTTTGGCATCTGATTCCCAGGGCAATCAGCAAGATTCGGCTCAGAGACCTGCAGGGGTTCCACTTCCGGTAAAGGTTCCTGATATTTTCATCCCTGAATCGCGCAAGCTCAACGCGATGGACGGCGATACGGTTCGCGTTCGATTGCGAAGGCCGATGCAAAGTGGAGGGCGGGGCCGGAAGGAGTCTCCCCGGCATGTCTCAGGGCGACTCGAAGGCGAGGTCATTGAAGTTGTCGCTCGAAAGAAGCGGGAGTTTACCGGCACATTCCAATCCGACGGACAAAAGTCATTTGTATGGCTTGATGGGGCCAAATTAGCCAGACCGGTTTCGATCGGCGATGTGCGAGGGTTGCCGCTAGAGAACAACGACAAGGTTGTGGTGGAGTTGGTCAAGTTTCCCGATGAGTTTCAGCCTGGCGAGGCGGTGATACTCAAGGTGTTAGGGAGCATGCGAAATCCGGCGGTTGACACAACGGCTGTGATGATCCAGTTTTCGTTACCTGAAGAGTTCCCCGAGGCAGTGCTTCAGGACGCTCGAGCGCAAGCCGACCGATTTTCCGAGGAAGTTATTCCCGAGGGCCGCAAGGATTTGACAGGCGTCCCGACGTTAACGATTGATCCAGTGGATGCCAGGGACTTCGACGATGCGATATCGCTGAGCAAGAATGAGCGGGGGAATTGGGAGTTGCAAGTCCACATCGCTGATGTGGCTTTTTTTGTCCCGGTGGGGAGTGTGCTAGATGAGGAAGCTAGGCAGCGCGGCAACAGCGTCTATCTACCCGATAGGGTGATTCCCATGTTGCCCGAGACGATCAGCAACCATTTGGCTTCGTTGCAACCGGATCGCAATCGGTTGGCAAAGACCGTGTTCATGGAATATTCCCCGGAAGGAGTATTGTTGCATGCGGAGGTGTTCAACAGTGTGATTCGCAATGCTTATCGCTTTAATTACGAGCAGATCGATCAATACTTGGCAGATCCTCAGCCGTGGGCAGAGCGGCTGAGTCCTGCTATTTTCCAGTTGGTTCGGGACATGCATAGCTTGGCCATGCAACTGCGCCAGATACGCAAGCGAAACGGTTCGGTGGAGCTAACATTGCCGGAAGTCAAAGTCGACTTAGACAAGCTTGGCAAGGTCAAGGGAGCGCACGTGGTGCACCATACCCAGAGCCATCAGATGATTGAAGAGTTTATGCTTGCGGCCAATCAAGCGGTTGCCAGTTGGCTCGATGGGCTGAAGTTACCTTTTTTGCGGCGGGCGCATGCACCACCCGACGCGCTGAAGATACGGCGGTTGAATCAATTCATCCGGGCACTTGGTATCCCGTCAGAGCAGATGGAAGACCGATTCGAGATCCAGCGGGTAATCGATAGTGTCAAGGGCAAGACGACCGAGTTTGCGGTCAATTATGCGATTCTCAAGAGCATGTCCAAGGCGGTATATCAGTGTGAGTTTGAGAGACATTACGCATTGAATATGAGTCACTACTGCCATTTTACCAGTCCTATTCGTCGCTATCCCGATTTGGTCGTTCATCGGATTGTCGATAAGCTCGTGCAGGGCAAACAGGCCCACGAGAATACCGAGGCTCTTGAAGTTCTTGGGGA
>JAGWZB010000442.1 GCA_018969045.1 Planctomycetota bacterium
GACTTTTTGACTGGTCACGTTTTCCAGTTCGCAGTACAGAAGAACCTGTTGGTCTGGCGCAAAGGAGTTCTTGTCGAACTTGTGGGTCACACCGAATCCGTCGACTTGGGTACAAAAGACTGGGGGGCTGACTTGCAGGCTACCTAAGGCGGCAAGGTGTCTATCGGCATGGCGATCCTCGGATGCGACCAGAGCCCAGTGCCTTGGTCGGCTTGGTATCGGGTCGGGACTCGTAGCATGAAACAGTGCGGTCAATTGGTGTTCGAGGTATTCCTGTTCGTGAGGAGTTGCATCGGAAATCGGTCGTTTGGCTTGCTCGAGATTTCGCTGAGCCAGATACAAGAGTCGTAGAGTCATCTCATGATGCATGCGCATGGCAGGCTCCATGTCTGTGGAAGCTTCTAGGAGTTTTTCTAGAGCTACGACCGATTGATTCAACTCATGGGTCCAGCGACTGGGATCCTTGGGATCGGTCTCTGGGAGTTTTTCTTCGGGCTCTCCGGCAATCCGTTTGCGCAAGGTTGCTTGGTAATCGGCAGGCAGGAGGGTCAAGGCACCTTCGATGTCGACTTGGCTCTTGCCTGAATCAGGGATTCCTTCAGGAGCCTTGGCTACCGGGACGCTTGCCGTGGCTGGAACCACAGGTTTGGAAGATGCTGGAGGTTCTGTTTGCCCAGCAGGTAGTTTTGCTAAATCCGAACCAGGATTCGATGGGGAATCGTTGTCCTTTTGGCGATCTCGTGGAAGCGTGACTCGGACTGGCTTTTCGGTTTGCGTGTCGGGTTTGTTTTCACCCCGCATCGCAGTCGTAGAGGGTTTAACCAACGGTGCGATTTTGCGATCGCGGTCTCCGGGGGCGTTTGGATGCTCCCAATCGTCCGTGTTTTTATCTTGAGCTTCGTTGGTAAATCCAAGAAGGGACTGCGAATTGGATCGATTCCACCAACTTTGGCAACCCGACAGGCCAACAAGGATCATGGCCAGACCAAGCAGGCTGGGCCGGACGAATCTGGGAATCAAATGCGAGAGACTCATCGTGGACCTCACGTTGTGGACATCGATATCGATGCGGAATTGGTGATCGGTAGGCTGGGTAGTTCGCTTCGGGTTGGGGCGGTCGTTGCGTTGATCAATTCGTGGGCTAGGGCTAAATAGTCTTCGGCACCGTTGCTCGATGGGGCGTATTGGAAGATGGACTGGCCGAAGCTTGGGGATTCAGCCAAACGGATATTTCTGCGAATCTTGGTATGAAAGAATTTCGCAGAGGCCCAAACGGGGCTTTGAGTCGCGCTAGCTTTGAGGAATTCTTCGATGTCATTGCTGACTTCGATGGCCAGACGGGTACCGGATTCGTACATACACAGCACGATGCCTTCGAGCCGAAGTGCAGGATTGAGCCGTTTAGAGACGATCTCGATCGTTCGTAAGAGTTTGCTTAGTCCGTGCAGCGCCAGGAAGTGTGGCTGCATCGGCAGTATGACTTCATCGACGGCGGTTAGCGCGTTGAGAGTCAGAACCCCTAAGGAAGGAGGGCAATCCAAGATCATGAAATCAAAGGGTTGGTTGTCTTGTTCGAATCGATCCCGCAAAATGACTTCGCGGCCAACTTCTGAAGCCAGTTCCATTTCTGCGGCGGCAAGATCCAAATGCGATGGAATCAGATAGAGATTCTCTTGGACCTGACGGCGGACTTGGGCTAGCCCTACATCATTGCACAGAACGTCGTAGACGCTCTGTTGTCCAGGCTCTAGTGAAACTCCCAGGTGCAAGGTCGCGTGGGCTTGGGGGTCCAAGTCCAATAGGCATACACTTGGCCCACAGGAGGCGATTCCTGCTGCGAGATTCACCGCGGTGGTTGTTTTACCAACACCACCTTTTTGATTGATCACCGCAATTTTTCTCATACAAAACCATCGCTATGGACCTGCGAGAGTGAAACTAAAAACACGTGGTTTTTCCAGCGGATTTCGAATGAATTCTCGCCAGAAGGGCTCTATATCCAACTGGGACACTAGCAAGTCTCCCCTGGTGAATTCCAGATCAATCTTGATAATCTATCGCGGATGGCTTGAAGAATTTCGTTCGCTTATGCAAAGGATCTACTGGAGTGAGAAGGTTATTTATTGCTGGCAATTGGAAGATGAATCTCGATCGTGGGCACTCGCTCAGTTTGGTCCAAGGACTGGTAGAATCGTTGCGAGGCGTTTCGAATGTCGATATTGCAGTATGCCCGCCAGCTGTCTATTTGGGGGAATTGGGTAAGGCCCTTCACGGTAGCAACATCGGGCTCGGTGCTCAGAATGCCTACAGCAAGCCTGAGGGAGCATTCACTGGCGAGATCAGTTGCTCGATGCTCAAGGATGTCGGCTGTCGTTACGTCATTTTAGGGCACAGCGAACGACGAGCGATCTTCGGTGAAACGGACCAAATGGTCAATGAAAAGCTGCATGCTGTATTGGCCGCTGGACTGACCCCAATCGTATGCGTGGGTGAAACGCTCCAGCAGCGTGAAAATGGGCAGACTCAGCAAGTCGTCAGATCGCAATGCGTCGGATCGCTGGCTGGACTCAGCCATGATCAGATGCTCAAGACCGTCTTGGCGTATGAACCTGTTTGGGCGATTGGAACGGGAAAAACGGCGACTCCTGCCCAAGCCGAAGAGGTCCATCAAGATATTCGAAACCTCTTGGAGAGCCATTTCTCAAGAGAGACTTCCCAGAACGTGATCATCCTCTATGGTGGAAGTGTCAAGGCAGACAATGCCCAGGAACTCCTCTCGGAGCCCAACATCGATGGTGCCTTGGTCGGGGGAGCATCGCTGAAGCTCGATTCCTTTGAAGGGATCGTCAAAGCGGCAACTTCGATTAAGAAGTGATGAATAAACCGGTGACAAATCAATGACTGAGCCCCTAGTCCTCCTTGAGAAGGCCACTTGCGATGCGTGCTAGTGAATCGACGAATCTGTACTTCAATCAAGCGGCCGATCAATTGGAACTGCCCGATTGGATACGAAAGCTGCTGATCACACCCAAGCGAGAAGTCACCGTGCAGGTGGCTTTTGAGCGGGACGACGGCAATATCGAGACGGTGCTTGGATATCGAGTTCAGCACGATAATGCCAGGGGACCAATGAAAGGGGGGCTGCGTTATCACCCTGCCGTGGACTTGGACGAAGTTCGAGCGCTGGCATCGCTGATGACTTGGAAAACCGCCGTCGTCGATCTACCTTACGGAGGTGCCAAGGGTGGGATCGGCATCGACCCTCGCACTCTCTCGAAACGGGAGCTCGAGAGGATCACTCGGGCATTCGTGGATCAAATCCATGAGATTGTTGGCCCTGATTCGGACATCCCTGCACCTGACATGGGGACCAATCATGAAGTCATGGCTTGGTTTAGAAACCAATGGGAAAAGTACCATGGTTTCAATCCTGCGGTGAT
>JAGWZB010000443.1 GCA_018969045.1 Planctomycetota bacterium
TGATGGCCGTAGGTTAGCCATGGCCCGTTATCGCTGGTAAAGAGGACGAGGGTGTTTTCTTGCAGTTGATTTTTCGCGAGGAATGTCAGGATTCTTCCGACGGTGGCATCGAATTCTTCGAGGACATCTCCATAGATACCTCCTTTGGATTTGCCTTGGAAGTCGTCTCCTGCATAGAGGGGAACGTGGGGAAAGGAGTGCGCAAAGTACAAGAAGAAAGGGCTGTCTTTGGAGTCTTGGAGAAACTCCAGTGCAAAATCGCTGTACTGCTGGGTCAATCGTTTCTGGTCGTTGGCATCGACGTCGGCATCGATGATTTCGTTCCCGCGAATCAGAGGTAGTTCGGGAAAAGTGCCGGCTTTGACCACAGGGCCGTGGGGCCACATGTCATTGGAGTAGGGCAGGCCGAGGTATCGATCGAAGCCATGTTGTAGCGGAAGGAATTTTTGGTGGTGTCCCAGGTGCCATTTACCGACAGCACAAGTTTTATAGCCTTGGGCCTTGAGCATTTCTGAGAGGAGGACTTCATCGTCGTGGATCCCGTTTTTAGCCGAAGGGCCTAGGGCACCGTGGATACCGATCCGGTTGGCATAGCAACCTGTTAGCAAGCTGGCTCTGGAGGCCGAGCAGACCGGTTGCGAGGAATGGAAATCGGTGAATCGCACACCTTGTTTGGCGATCGAATCGATGTTGGGAGTGTTCCATCGTTTCTCACCGTAGCAACCTAGATCCCCGTACCCCAGATCATCGGCAAAAATCAGAACGATGTTGGGTGGATTGGACGTGCCGGAAGAGTCAAACGCATAGGTGGACTTGGTCGTTGCAAAGACCAGGGTGCTTAAGCAAAACAGTGCGGCAAGAGCGGTGGTGAATCTCATATAGGAATGTCGCATGGATGAGTTAGGCCAAGATGTCGAAGATCACTTTGCCGTGCACATCGGTCAGACGCATATCTCGTCCGCTGAATCGGAATGTGGAGCGGGTGTGGTCTAATCCAAGGCAGTAGAGCATGGTTGCATGCAGGTCGTGCATTTCGACTTTGTTTTCGACCGCTTTGTATCCGAACTCGTCGGTGGCTCCATAGACCGTTCCACCTTGGATGCCACCACCTGCTAGCCAGATAGAAAAACCAAAGGGGTTGTGGTCGCGACCGTCGGCTCCTTGGGCAAAGGGTGTGCGTCCGAATTCACCTGCCCAAATGATCAAAGTAGATTCCAGGAGGCCTCGTTGTTGGAGATCTTCCAGGAGTGCAGCGATGGGTTGGTCGACGGCTTTGGCGTTTTGTTCATGTCCGGCTTTGAGATTGGCGTGCTGATCCCATCGGTCGTGTCCGACGCTTGGGCAAGTCAATTGGATAAATCGCACGCCTCGTTCGACAAGTCTTCGAGCCATCAGGCATTCGCGAGCAAAGACCGTGGTGGGACCATACGGATGGTCGATCCCGTACATCGATTGGGTTTGCGCGGTTTCCTGGGAGATGTCGCAGACCTGCGGAACTGCCGATTGCATTTTGAAGGCGAGTTCATAGTTTGCGATGGCCGATTCGATCGCATCGTGCTGACCGTATCGTTCGACGGTTTGCTGATCGAGTTGCCGAAGCAATTCAAGTTTGCGTTTTTGAAGATCAGGAGTTGGTTCTAAGGGGCGAACATTCGCTAAGCTGTTTCCGCTGGGACGCAGCACGGAACCTTGGTAGCTGGCCGGTAGAAAGCCGCTTCCAAAGCAGTCCAGTCCGCCCGGTGGGATCAGTCCTCCGTTGAGGATAATGAAGCCCGGTAAGTCTTCGCATTGGGAGCCGAGTCCGTAGGTGACCCACGCTCCCATGCTCGGGCGCCCCTGAAGACCGTGTCCGGTGTGTAGGAAGTAATTGGCCGAGGTGTGTTCAGGAAACTTGGAAGTCATCGAGCGGACAACAGCAAGTTTGTCGGCATGTTTGGCGATGTTAGGAAACAGGCTGCTGATTTCAATGCCGCTTTGGCCATGTTTTTCGAATGTCCATGGGCTACCCAAGATGTTGCCGTTGTTGTTGAACTGTGTCGGTGCGACTTCGAAAAGCTCAGCGGGGTTGCGTCCGTGATGCGTTGTCAGAAGCGGTTTGGGGTCGAAGGTATCGACTTGAGATGGACCACCGTCCATGTACAAAAAAATGACGCTTTTGGCTCTGGCTGGAAAATGGAGATTGCCTTGTGCAGACGAGGCTTTTGTCGCGGCGTCTTGGGCCTGTGCCATCAAGGCGGTGAAGGCTACGGCTCCAAATCCGTTGGCAGCTTGGGTTAACAGTGCGCGTCGAGTTACCATTGCAAGTATTCTTCTAAGGATTCACGGATCGAATCCAAGGGGGCTTCGTATCCGGTCCAGAATTCAAAGTTCAGGGCGAATTGATGGGTCAAGACATCCAGTTCGTCGATGATCCAAAGGCCGCGAGATTGTAGCTCTTCGATGCACTGCGAACGTTCTTTGGTCGCTTCAATCCAGCCCGTCGGGGGTGGGGCAAAGATGGCAAGTGGACTGTGAGCCCAGTTGGCCTCTTTGAGCAACCGCCCTCGGGCATGGCTGCTAAGTCCCATGATCGCATCAAATCCTTCGATGATCAACGCTTTTATTGGGCGATCTGAGGAATCGTCGGGTTCCTCAGGGTCCTGCTTGTGAGCTTGCGCGACTCCCGAGGGCTCGGCAGTTGGAGTCTCTGGTTGGCTTTGGTTCGTTTTGCGATTGGCGAGGTCGAATGGGAAAACGCTGTAGTCGCCAGGGATGTCTGCACGTGAGAGTTCGAGGGCTTGGACCAACCCTGCGGTGCCGACGACGCCGATGGATTGTGGGCTGAAGGTGTCTTGGTTGTCGGTGCTGTGCTGCTCGACCAGTGAGGAGATCCGATGGGTAAGGGACCGGAGCATTGCGTCGGTGAGGGTCTCGTCACCGACCCACTGGTTGGATTCCCATTTTGCGACTTGGACCACCCCGAGCGCTTTGGCTTTGGGGCTGATGGAACCTAGGTAGGATTCCATGGACGATTGAAACGGGGGCAGGATGGCTGCACCGGACATTCCTAGGGCTTGGATGCCCCGAAAGGCGGTTTCGAAGAGTTCTGGGGGGACTTCGGAGGTGAAGAAACGCCAATCCAATTCGGCTTCGCGAACCAGTCGGGTCATCACAAACTGGGTTGGATTCCCTCCTACGGGGTTCCCTAAGCAGGCGACGAGGGGTTGCACAACGCGGTCCAAACTCATGCCTGGTGGTCGATCCTATGCTTCGAGGGAATTGGCAGCCCGAGACCAAAAACACGTCTATCCTAACCGGTTTCTATGCGATCCACGCAACTGGCCCGAGGATTTTCGGACTTTTTGCCAAACGAAAACTCGTGATTTGTCGATTTTGGGGGCAAGACAATTTAAAAAAGAATCCTTAAAATGCCCGACTTATCAGTCACCCTGTCCCCAGCG
>JAGWZB010000444.1 GCA_018969045.1 Planctomycetota bacterium
CCTTTCGACTTCCTGTTCTATCGTGTAACAGAAGTCCGCCCCGATGCGCACTCGATGCGGTTGGTCAAGGGTGAGGATGCTCTTCATGATCTGCGCCTTTTCGTCGAAGACATCACCGACTCGATGAATCTGCGTCTCGAAGAAGCCTCTGAACCGGTCCACACGGTCGAAGAACTCAGCAAGCGCTTCAACGTTTCGACCAAAACCATTTCGCGATGGCGCGAACAAGGCTTAGTGTCTCGACGGTTCATCTCCGAAGGCCGAAAGCGAGTGGGTTTTCTCCATTCAAGCGTCGAGCGCTTTGTCACTCAAAACAGACTTAGGATTGAACGCGGCGAACGCTTCAGCCAAATGTCCGAACTCGAACGTGACGAAATCATCGATCGAGCTCGGCGATTGGCCTCCCAAGGAGAAAATTTGACGGAAGTGATCCGCCAAGTTTCCAATGACGTCCATCGAAGTGTCGAAACGGTCCGTTACACCATCAAAAACTTTGACAGAAAGTACCCTGCCATGGCCGTGTTTCCAGAGCAACGGGAGACACTCTCCGAAGAAGACAAGCGAGCTCTCTACCAGCAATATCTGCGTGGAGTCTCAACGATTATGCTTGCGAAACGTTACAAACGAACTCGCAACAGCATCATTCGCATTCTCAACGAGCAGCGTGCACTGAAGATCAAAGAACTGGCATTGGATTACGTACCGAGCCCGGAATTTGAAAAGGACTCCAACGTCCATCAAATCCTGGCCGAAACGCCAAACGCAATCTCGCCGTCCCGACGCATGCGCGCTCCAAGCGGACTGCCAGCCTACCTCGCTTCGCTCTACGAAGTCCCCCTTCTGGAGCCGCAGCAAGAAGTGCACTTGTTCCGCAAGATGAACTTCTTGAAATACAAAGCGACCAAGCTTCTCGATAAACTCGATCCAAAGGCACCCTCGGTAGCCCTGATGGATCAGATCGAGAAACTCTACGAAGACGCTTTGTCGGTCAAGAATAAAATCGTCCAGGCCAATTTGCGACTCGTCGTCTCGATCGCCAAACGGCATGTCGGAGCCTCCGGTGACTTGTTCGGCCTGATCAGCGACGGCAACGTCTCGCTGATGCGTGCGGTCGATAAATTCGACTACACCCGTGGCTTTAAGTTCAGTACTTATGCGCACTGGGCTATTCGCAAGAATTTCGCAAGGTCGATCCCTGATGAGTTCAAGCACCGTGAGCGATTCCGAACCAGTTCCGAAGAAGTCTTCCAAAGCCGTGAAGATGCTCGCGCGGATCACTTGGCCGTCGAAATCGATCAACAATCCCGTGCCGATCAAATCGGAAAGATCCTTCACACACTCGACGAACGCGAACAGCAAATCATCGTCCTTCGGTTCGGACTAGGCCAAGGTGGTGAGCCTCGGACGCTCAAAGAAGTCGGTGAAGAACTCGGTGTTACCAAGGAACGAATCCGCCAATTGGAACTTCGGGCTCTTGCTAAACTTCGAAATGCCGCTGAACGCGAAAAAATCGACGAGCCGGAATAAATCCAAAGGTTCGTTGAATCAACCCTTTCGTTTGCCCCGCAGGTTCTCAAGCCTGCGGGGCTTTCCATAGAAAAATCCTTTTTGCAATCTTTTTGCGAAAACCAATTTGAACTATTTGCATAAATCGTTAAATTGATTGGAAGCAGTTCGGGAACCCACCCTTGCGGCTACCCGACGAACATTGCAGACTACCAAACACCACGCAACCCACATCCGGTAACAAGTATCCAACAACAAGGTTCCGATGATGCCTAAAGCCAATCGATCCTCCCAAGGTTTGCACAAGCTCCCAGGAAACCAAAAGGGCTTTACCCTCGTGGAATTGCTCGTTGTCCTGGCGATTATCGGGATCCTCGTCGGACTTCTGTTGCCAGCCGTCCAAGCCGCCAGGGAAGCCGCTCGCCGCGCCCAGTGCATGAGCAACCAACGTCAAATCGGTCTGGCACTGTCCAATTACGAAAGCTCCCACCGCAGACTCTCAAGCGGTTGGGTTGATTGGAATCGAACCAAAGCACCTGGCTGGAGTTGGGCCCACGCCATTTTGCCATTCATGGAATCCACGACCGTTTACAACAGCATCGATCACCGATCTGCGATCGATGCCCCCATCAATCAAGCGAGCCTCATGCAGGTCATCCCGACTTTCATCTGCCCATCGGACATCGGCGGAAATACCTTCGAAATCGGCATGGAGTCTCACGAAGAAGAGGAAGAGGAACACGAAGGACACAATGTCGACGAAGGGGACAAGCTCTTCCGCGTCGCCAAGTTCAACTACCCAGCGGTGTTTGGAACCATGGAGATCGATGAGGTTCCCTACAACGCCAACGGTACCTTTTATGGAAACTCCCCGACCAAATTTAAAGACATCCTCGATGGCCTGAGCAACACGATGATCGTCGGCGAGCGATCCAGCCGCCTTGGTGGGTCAGTTTGGCACGGTTGGATCTCCGACGCTGCCGAACCCGGGGCGCGATTCCTTGGCGTTGCAGACCACTCACCCAACAGCAAGATCGGCCACTTTGAAGATTTCTCCAGCCAACACGGACCCGGAATCCACATCGTCTTTGGCGACTCCTCAACCCGGTTGATCTCCGATGCGATCGATCTGGATGTCTATCAAGCTCTATGCACTCGCCAAGGTGGAGAAATCGCAAAGAGCTTGGACTAAGTATGCTTTCAGTCGGCCGCAACCATGAAGCGACTTTTGATTGCTATCTTCCTGGCAGTATTTGTTCCCCTCGGTATTGCCTCCTATGCCGTTTTGACGGTTTTACTTGCTTTCTTCCAATCCCCCCAAGAGTTGACCAATAGCATCGGAATGAAATTCCGACGGATTGCACCTGGAAGCTACCTGATGGGGACTCAAGAGCATCCCGGCTCCCCCAAGATTGGCGAACAAGTACATCGAGTTAAGATCAATCATCCGTTTTATCTCGGTGTTTACGAGGTGACTCAGGCCCAATACGAAAGAATCATGGGTACCACCCCCAGTTTCTATCAAGCTCCAAACATCCAACCTGCTTTCCTACACCCGAATCGATCAGCCCCTAAATCAGATACATCCGGCTATCCGGTCGAAAAGGTGTCCTGGGAAGATGCGACGGAATTCTGCGAAAGGCTGTCGGATCTTGCCGAGGAAAAGGCCGCAGGCAGGATCTACCATCTCCCTACGGAAGCTCAATGGGAATACGCGTGCAGAGCAGGGACAAAATCAAGTTTCAGCTTTGACGGCGAGCCTAACAATCTCGGGGAATACGGATGGTATTGGGATAATAGCCGGGGACAAACCCATCCCGTCGGAGAATTGAAACCAAATGCCTGGGGGCTCTATGACATGCACGGAAATGTTTCCGAATGGTGCTTAGACTGGTTTGACCAATACCCTGAAACAACTCAAACCGAC
>JAGWZB010000445.1 GCA_018969045.1 Planctomycetota bacterium
TGCTCGCAGTGTGCATGATCGATCAGTATTTCCTCAAGATGCTCGTCGACTTGACGAAGCCAACGGGTTTGAGAATCGCTTTTAAGATGCAGCATACTCTTTTGGAAATGTCTTACTTAGGTTGATTCGGATTCGCGTCAGATCCCAGGAACATCAAATGCTGCCAAGGAAGCCGATCGTACTGGTTAACCAGCTTCATGGAGTTTGCTTCATACTCTTTCAGAATCTGCTTCTTGGTCATTTTATGTTCGGGTTTGATCGGAACTTGTGGGTCTTCGCCGCGAAATTCAACCAGAGCGATTCGGCCGTTGGGTTTAAGGCTTTTGCGCATCGCATTGAGCATTTCCACTGGATTGGAGAATTCATGGTAAACGTCGACCATCAAGATAAGATCGACTTGGCCGATAGGCAATTTCGGGTCGTGGGGTAGGCCCAGAACCATATCTACATTCTTGAGATTCCCACGCTCGCAGCGACGAGATAGTTCCTGAAGCATCTCCGGTTGGATGTCCACCGCGATGACTTTTCCTGTTGGACCGACGCGTTTTGCAAGTTCGATTGTGTAGTAGCCGTCGCCGCATCCCATATCGCATACAGTCATCCCAGGTTTGACGTCAAGTTGTTCGAGCATCTCTTCGGGATTCTCTTCTTGGATCCTCTCTGGACGATTTAGCCAAGGGATCCCGTGATAGCTCATCGGTAGTGCGATCCTGCGACCCATGTACTTGGTCAGTGGTTTTGGCGCCTCTTGCTCGGTTGAATCCGAGGCTAGCTTTTGAGTTTGTTCTTGGCCATGGCACTTATCGATGACAGATGCGACAAGCATACAGATTAGGACCGCAAAAACTGAGTTCAACAACTTCGACCCATGAGTCTTATTGCATTCAATCATCCAGTGCATCGTCCAATGAGATTTGAGCATCGTCGATATTCTCCAAAGTGATAGGGTTAAAGCTGGGATGCTTGGAAGATTCTAGGTAGGCGTCTAGGATGATGTGAGCTGCTATTTTATCGAGTTGTTTTTTTCGTTGTTTGTGGGTCAGGTCCAATTCTCTAAGGAGCCTGGTGGCCAGGGCAGTCGTGTAGCGTTCATCGATGAATCGAACCGGGCGGTGGGTCGTCGCAATGAGCCATTTGGCAAATTGCCTAACTTCACGCGCTTTGGTACTGTCTCGGCCATCGCAGTGAAGCGGTAGGCCGACAACCCAACCTGCAATCTGGTTTTCCTGAGTCAATTTCTCGAAGTGTTTCGCTTCGATTGCCGGTGCCCTGCGCTCGAAGGTTTCCAAAGGGCTCGTCCAGGTGCGGCTAGGGTCGCACAGGGAGATACCAATTCGAACGGTACCAAAGTCAATTCCTGCAAGCCTGCCGGATTGGGGCCAAGGCAAATCGTAGGGGTTGATCTCTCCCAAAGTACTTACTTTCCGCAGTTTGACTTGATTCGTTTCTGGATCTTCTGCTAACTCTAGCTTACCTAAATCTGTAAAGATTGTCGATTAAGTCACCTGTAGGGCTAGCTGGCAGTCGAAGCAGGTGGCCAAGGAGTATGAAAATCGAATGCAAAACAGACTATCCATGAATGGACTGATGTCATCCAAATTCCTAAGACATGCACTGGTTGTGGCGGTGGCTACCATGGCCTTGGGTTTGGATCGAGCGCAAACCCAGGAGCCTTACGGGTACAACGAGGCCGAGCACATGCTCTCGTTAAGTACCGTCGAGCTCAAGGATCAATTGATGTTCGGGTTGCGAGTGGCTTTCCCGGAGCAGGAGGCATTTGTCGATCAAGTCATCCAGAAGGTCGATCAAGGGGTGCTCTCGCGAGCGATGGTCAATGTCGTCTATGTTTGGGCCAAAAAGCGGAAGCCTAAGATCCCTTTCCCGTACTTTGAATACGTCTTGCGACTGCTGGCCGATGATCGCGGCGTAGTTTTCGATTAAAACACGTTGCTAGCTTGACTTATGACCTTCCGAAGAGGCTAAAATAAGGGCTTGGCTTGGCGGTTTGCCAAGCTGAGTATCTGTCTTGGGCGTCGGGAGGCATCGGCATGGATCTTAGAAAATTGGCCTTGGTCGCGGGCTTATGGAATGCCTGCATGCTTGGCCCAACGTCGCTAGCTCAAGAGGCATCGCCTCGTCAAGCCAACGCTCCGATCGAGGATTTGACCAGCGGAGTCATCGACAACCGAAGGATCTACAATACGTTTGTCAATCGTGGGCGTCGAGAGGTGCTGAGTCGGCAAACTGGAGAGGGGCAAACTGGAGACGGTAAGGACATCAGGGCGCTGGTAGCTTCAGCACCCTCTGGAATCGACATCAAACTGCCCGAAGTGCCTGCGATGGGTTCTGACGAGTTCCACGAGCGGTTACGCAAAGCATCTGTGATGGTTGGTTCGTTATACGACTGTGGCCGATGCAAAAACCTTCATGGAAACATCTCTGGAGGTGTGATTATCAGTCCCGAAGGACTGGTGCTTACCAACTATCACGTCCTCAAGCGCAAAGAGGACGAGAAGGTCCAAGGGATGGCGGTAATGAACTATCTCGGTCAATGTTATGGGATCGAGCAAGTTCTGGCCGCCGATGAGTCTGCCGATGTTGCTTTAATCAAACTAAAGACTACAGACACGTTTGACCCCATCGGGCTTGCTAGTTCCAATCCAAAACCGCTGTCCGACGTTGTGGTCATGAGCCATCCACATAACGAGTTCTTTGTGGTGACGACGGGGCTTGTAAGCAGGCTTAGCAAACCCACGATGGAGGGTGACTCGACCACGTGGCTGGAAATCACAGCTGAGTTTTCGGGTGGATCGAGTGGATCTGGGGTGTTTAACACCCAAGGCCAGCTGGTTGGACTAGTTTCGAGGATCCATCCGATGTTCCGCGAACAAGACAGAACCAATCGAGGAGCAAAAGCAGATCAAGATACCCAGGGGCGCCAGACAGCCAACGGTCCAATGGTGTATCCCGAGCAGATTCTCAGACGTTGCGTACCGATCGAGTCGATTCGTACATTGTTAACCCCTTAGTGCACTCATCATGACCGTAACGATCGAGCAAGTTTACGATGCTCAGAGCATCCTTGCTAAGCACATGTCTGCTGCCCCATTGATCCGTTCGCATGCTCTTGAGAGTGCATTGCGACTGACCTCGGATCGCCGAGTTTGGATCAAGGACTACGGTTGGACGCCTGTGGGATCCTTTAAGCTTATGGGCGCGTTGTATTGGATGTCGCAGCATGCACCGAACTTGAATGGCCGACCTGTTGCTGCGCATTCCTCGGGTAACTTTGCCTCTGGGCTTTCGTATGCAGGATATCGATTCGGTGTTCCGGTCATCATCGTGATGCCAGAATCGGCGCCGAGGATCAAGTTTGAGAACACACGCCGCTATGGAGCTGAGGTAAAAACCTATGACAT
>JAGWZB010000446.1 GCA_018969045.1 Planctomycetota bacterium
ATCGGCAAAAGTATCACGATTTGATGACGAACTTTTTCGATTGGAATCAGCCCGAGCTTGTGAAGATCTTTTCCGAGTTGCTCTCATCGGCTGCAGCCGAGCAGGCGCTGACGCCTGCGCAGATCATGAGTCAGAATTACGAGACCGCGCGCGTGAATCCTGAAATTCATGAATTGCCGGGAAATCTCAAGGACGCCCGAGATGCGATCTTTCCCTATTTTTGGGGGACCGACAGTTGGACCAATCCGCTCCATTTGGAGAATGTCCGTGGACCTGCCAACCAAGCGTCTTTGATTGGGGCGATCGCTTGTCTATTGAAAAATCCAAATCTGTGCACAGATCGCTACAGTCAACGATCCAATGAACTTGAAGTCAAAGCGGTGACGGCGCTTGCGAACCTGATCTTCTATCACACGATCGACCCTTGGGGAGTTTTCACCATCGGTGGAACGATCTCGAATCTTTACGGTGCCAAGATCGGACTAGAGAAAGTCCTTCCCGGAGCGATGCAGAATGGGATTCAAGGTCAACGTGTCGTTGGAGTGTGTTCCCAAGCGGGCCATTATTCGAATCAAACGGTGGCCGGTTGGCTAGGAATTGGAACCAAGAATCTTATCGAGATCCCTACCGACGAGAATTTGAGCATGCGTATCGATCGGTTGGAGGAGTCGTTGGATCAATTGTATCACGAGAAGGCGAAGGTCGCTTACATCTGCGCAACCTTCGGAACAACCGATGGCTTTGGGATCGACGATGTGAAAGCCATCCGTCAGTGCGCCGAGCTTAAAAGCAAGCAGTTTGGCGAGCCGATGCCCCAAATCCACTGCGATGCGGCGGTTGGTTGGACGATGTCGGTCTTGACCGATTACGATCTGTCGCGAAATCCATTGCAATTCGAGCCAGGTTTATTGAATCTGGTCCAGACGGCCCAATTGCACAATGTTGGGCTTCGCTATGCCGACAGTGTGACGATCGATTTTCATAAGTTCGGTCGGGGACACTATCCATCGAGTGCCTTCATCGTCAATCGCAGAGAGGACATCAAACACTTAGCTAGGACGGTTCAGGATACACCTTATTTCTCAGACGCAGATGCCAGTCGTGACCCAGCGCTGTTGACTTTGGAGTGCTCACGACCCGCCATTGGACCGTATGTGGTGATCGCTTCGCTCAATGGAATCGGGCTTGCCGGTTGGCAAATGCTAGTCGGTCGCAGCCTCGAGATGGCCCAAAGGCTCAAGGATCGGCTCGCCAAGATAGAGTACTGCAAGGTTCTCAACGAGGGGACCAAGGGTCCGTCGGTCAATTGGTGGGTGTTGCCCAAGGGACGCAACGCGCAAGAGATCTACGAGCGAATGGTGCGTGATGAGTTGACGGCAGATCAAAGGGCACGGTATTCCAAAGAGATTCGTCATCTTTTCGACAAGCGATTGAAGATCATGGATCCATCCTTGGATGCACGACTGGGGTTTACGACCAGTTACGGGTACTGTCCCAACGGATTCGATATACCGGCTTGGAAGGCGGTGTTTTTCAATCCGCGAACCACCGATGAGATCATCGATCGGATTGCAACGAGCATCGAAGAGCTCTAGGTAATTTTGATTCTTCGCAGGCATCTCCATAGCAGTGCTGCTAGTAACGCAGTGGCCGAGATCCCCAGGATCCGCATCCAGCCAGTTTTAAAGACCACGGTCCCGTTGAAAGCGATAAACAACAGGTAGGCTCTTCCAGCATAGAACAAGACTTGCTGGGTCCGATTCCGCAGGGTTTCCGGTCTCCATACCCAGATCAAGTCGATAGCCCAGACCAGCAGAAACAAGTAGTTGAAATAGACACCTGTTCCGTATGCGAATCCCATTTTGTCGAGCGTTTCTTTGGCGGTTGCATCGAATGCAGCCCGGTGGCTCCATCGGTGAACGAAATGGAATGCTGCGGCAACGTGGAGAGAAAAAAACAGGAAAGCGATCGTCCATAGCCAGCGAATCGCCTTGGCAAGCCGATCGATGCCCAGCGACTCAAGCTGGAAGGCTTGGACGATTACCAGCAACAGCAACGCCAAGCGAATCGACCAGGCGATGATCCAGTCCCCTGAGTTCACGAACAAGGCTCCCAACTGAGCAAAGGTCTGAGGCGACGGCATACTTAGAAGATATCTGGTTCTCTTGCGTAGTCACCTCCTTCGAGAAAGTCGAAGTCGCAGCCTTGGTCGGCTTGTGTGACATGTTTGGTGTATAACCAGGTGTAGCCGCGAGAGGCGTGTTCGCGTGGTCGTATCCAGTTGTTTTTTCTTTTAGCGAGTTCGGCTTCGGGAACCAGCAGGTTGAGTTGTCGATTGGGGACATCCAGTTCGATGATGTCGCCCGAATGGACCCAGGCCAAGGGGCCGCCGGATCGAGATTCAGGAGAGATATGCAGAACGCACGTTCCGTAGCTGGTGCCACTCATTCTTGCATCCGAGATACGTACCATGTCGCGCACCCCCTGTTTGAGGAGTTTTTCCGGGATTGGCAGCATTCCCCATTCGGGAAATCCTGGGGCTCCGTTGGGACCTGCATCTTTTAGGACCAGGACTGAATCTGCGGTGACTTGCAAATCAGGGTCATGGATCCGTTTCTTTAAGTCCGAGTAGTTCTCGAAAACCACGGCGGGTCCGCGATGAGTGAGGAGTTGTCCGGAGGTAGCTGAGGATTTGATCACGCAACCATTGGGTGCCAAGTTTCCTCGCAACACGCAGGTTCCTGCGTGATCGACAAGAGGATTGCTTCTAGGTCGGATGACTTCGTGATCGATGATTTGAGCCTCGGCAATCGACTCGCCGAGGGTTTTTCCGTTGACTTGTTGGGTGGACAGATCCAGCAGATCTGTCAGGTTGCTCCAAAGGGCACGCAGGCCACCGGCTCGGTGGAAGTCCTCCATAAGGAATTTCCCACTTGGACGAACATTCGCAAGAATAGGAACTTTGCGAGACCAGCGGTCAAAGTCATCCAGGGTGACCTTGAGTCCGGCTCGGAGCGACATTGCAATCAAATGCACGATTGCATTGGTCGATCCACCGATAGACAGTTGTGTGATCATGGCGTTGCTGAATGAACCTGCTGTCAAAAGTTTCGATGGCTTGCGATCAGACCAAGCCATCTCGACAGCGAGGCGTCCGGAAGCGACGGCAAGGCGGGAGTGCTCGGCGACAACGGCGGGAATTGAGCTAGCTCCTGGCAAGGTAAAACCGAGGGCTTCTGCGATGCAGGCCATGGTCGAAGCGGTGCCCATAGTCATGCAGGTTCCGGCCGAGCGTGCGATACAGTTCTCGATCTCTTTCCACTGACTTTCGCATAGATTTCCGGCGCATCGTTCTGCCCAATACTTCCACGCATCGGTACCGCTGCCAAGAGTCGTATCGCGCCAGTAAGC